>CBEVTG010000114.1:0-6232 GCA_965552745.1 uncultured bacterium | reverse complement strand
GCTCTACGGTAAAGCTAGCTCCTTTTCCGATCTCGCTCTCGACGGAAATACGCCCTCCGTGCTCTTCCACAATGCCGTAGCAGATACTCAGTCCCAGGCCGGTGCCACCGCCAACCTCCTTGGTCGTGAAGAACGGATCAAAGATGCGCTCACGCAGAGAGACGGGGATGCCGGGGCCATTGTCTTCGATCTCGACGCAGAGATATTCCTGCCGATTTCGTGAGCGTACCGTCAATCGTCCTTTATTCTTGCACTTGGACATGGCCTGGTGTGCGTTGATGACGATGTTCAGGAACACCTGCTGGAGCTGGTGGAAATCTGCCAGCAGGGGAGGCAGATCTGGTTGCAGATCAGTGACGACTTCAATGTTGTCCAGGCGCATCTGGTAAGAACGCAGCTCGAGCGTGCGCTCCAGAACTCCATTGATGTCCGTGGACGATTTGGCCGTCTTCTGGCGGCGGGCGAATGTCAACAAATTCTGCACGATCTTCTTGGATCGCAAGGCCTCAGTGCAGATGCGCTCCAGGGCCTTGGCGTTCTCGCCTCCCGATAACTGACGCTGGAGAAGTTGCGCATATCCCAGGATCCCTGTGAGGGGATTGTTGAGCTCATGTGCTACGCCTGCAACCAGCTTTCCGATGGCACTGAGCTTCTCTGATTGCAACAGGCGGCTCTGGGTGTCCTCGAGCTTGCGCGTGCGCTCACTCACTTTGCTCTCGAGCGATGTGCTGTAGGCTTCCAGCTCCGTGCGGGCGCGCAATAAGTCGTCCGTCATACGATTGAACGAATCCGCCAATTCCCCGACCTCGTCGCGCGCCGCGATATGCACACGATGCACCAGATCCCCTCGTGCAATACGTTGCGTTCCAAGAAGCAGGCTCTTGATGGGGCCGACGATGCGCCGTACGAAAAGAACAGCAATCGCCACGCCCAGCAAACTTATGAAAAGCGTGAGTATGACCACCGTGCGTTGCAGGCGCGCCAGGCGCAGAAGGGACGGCTCGCGACTGAGCCCCACACTCACGCTCCCGATCCACTCTGGACCCAGGGGCCGCGAATTGTCAGAGAGAAACGGGTCCTCTTCCAGGGCGTCACCAGGCCGCAGGAGAATCGGCGCGGAGGCCTCCAGGAGATGCACGCCCTCGAGATTTTCGTACTCCACAAGCCGGGCGGTGTCGTAGTCGGACATGACAGCCAGGTTTAGAAACTCCGGCACCGACTCACCCTCGAAGTCACCCAGTTCCGTGAGGGTTCGACCGTAACGATCCGCGATTCGTACATATTCGACATCCGGTTCGCGGAGAACGCCTTCGGCGGAGCGGCGCAGCATGGCACCGTTGGCGACATAGGCACCGTACTCCGCGTTGTAGGCGAGGCTGGTGGTCAGGGACACTGCACGGGCACGCAGCTCCCTGTCCGCAGCGTGGTTCATGTGGTGGAGGAAGTAGGCCCCCAGTGTCACGGCGACACCCAGGATGACGGCCACGATGACCAGCGTGAAGCGCACTCGCAGCGTTGTGCGTCCCGTCAGCACCCCGAACTTTTCGCGAAGTTTGCTGGACTTGTTCATCCTTGACGAACCCACTGATCGTTGCCGCCCCCACCCGGGGCCGGCCTGGCACCGGGAGCCTCGGAGCACAGAGGCACACTTCGGGCCCCTCAGCGAGCCAGATTTAATATAGGTGCAGAATGAGCCAAGGTCTCGTAACCGTAAGTATTTATTATTAAAAGACTTACCGTTTTTTCGGAACTTGCTTCCTCAGGCACTCCGCCTTCGCTTCCCCCCCCCCGAGACCTCGTTCCAGCACCCTGGAGCCACCACCGGGCCCATCCAGGGTGAGCCTGCCCGCGTCGATTGCCCGCGAGCGGACCGGTGACCAGGAAGCCTGCATCACCGGTTTCCAGGCCAGAGATTTGACGTCACGGCGCACGGTGTGCTCAAATTCTCTGTTTCAGGCAACTTTCTCCATGACCAATCTTTCAAAGACCTTCAAAACCGGCGAGACGGTGAGCATTCCCGGGCACTACGAGTGCCTGACCTGCAAGTACGGGGGCACCAAGACGGAAGTGCAGCTCAAACAGGGTGTCATCTTCCCGATGTGCCAGGCCAACTCGATCAAGGACGCTACCTGGCAGCTCGTAGGCCGGGATGGCGCTTCCGCCCGCTAGTCCTACCGAACCGCGGCCGGCCGGGCTGTCCACACAAACCCCGCCGCCCATGGATCTAGATCGCTGGATCCGCCAGCGCGCCCTCGAACTCGGCTTCAGCCAGGTCGGCGCCTGCGCCGCACATCCGCCCCGCGATAGCGCTCTGCTGCACGATTGGATCGCGCAGGGAAAGCACGGAACCATGGAGTGGATGGCGCGAACCGCTGCGGCGCGCCTCGACCCTGAAGAACTACTGCCGGGTGTGCGCTCCGTCATTGTCGTGGCGCTCAATTACGCTGCTCACTCCGGGCCTGGTCCGTCACGGGCAGTAACCGCGGACTCCCACGGAGAGGGGCGGCGCGGTGTGGATGAGCCCCCGGGCGGCCGTGTATCGATCTATGCGCGCGGACGCGATTATCACCGGGTACTCATCCAGCGCCTGGAAAAGCTGCGCCGCGAGGTTCAGGGACGCGCCACAGGTTGCCGCACCCGCGTGTGCGTCGACACTTCTCCTCTGCTGGAGCGTTACTGGGCGCAGGCAGCCGGTCTCGGCTGGATCGGCAAGAACACGAACCTGATCGTGGAGCACCTGGGCTCGTGGGTTTTTCTGGGAGCCTTGCTGTGCGACATCGAATTGCGTGCCGATTCCCCCGGCGTGGATCGCTGCGGCACCTGCCGGCGCTGCCTGGAGGCCTGCCCCACGAGGGCGTTCGACGGTCCCTGGAGTCTGGATTCGCGCCGTTGCGTGTCGTATCTCACAATCGAGCACCGGGGCGAGATTGAACCGGATCTCGCCCGGGGCATGGGCGACTGGGTGTTCGGCTGTGACGACTGCCAGACCATCTGTCCATGGAACCGTTTTGCCGTGCCGACGAGCGTTGCCGATTTTGACCGGGACCCCCTCACCCGTCTGCCGCTCGAACGCCTGGCGGATTTGAGCGAGGCGGAGTTCGACACCCTCACCCGTGGACGCGGGCTGCGTCGGGCCCGCCGCCATGGCCTGAGACGGAATGCGCTCGTGGCGCTCGGCAATTCCGCCACGGCCCGGGCCCTGGGGCCCCTGGAAAAAGCCCTCGATGATCCGGATCCGACTCTCCGGCGCCAGGCGGCGAGATCGCTGGCGCGCGTGGGCGCCGCTTGCAAGAATGCCGGCGCCCATCGGGCGCTTGCAGCCCGCCTCGGAGTCGAGAGCGACCCCTCCACCGTGCGTGCCATGAAGGAGGCGCTGGCTGAACTCACAGAGGCGGCCGGCGACACCCGCGAAGCCCGAACATGAGCCCCGCTTCCACCCGTGCCGCCTCCCGGCCGCGCCGGGCCAAGACCTCCAGCACCTCGCCCTCTGCGCGCCGTCCAGGGGGCCGTCCACCACGGCTCGAGGCAGAGCGACTGCGGAAGATTCTTCGCGGTCTGCGGGAGGAGTACCCCGAGGTGCGCTGCGCGCTCGAGCACCGGAGCGCGTTTCAGCTTCTCGCAGCTACGATCCTCTCCGCGCAGTGCACCGACACACGGGTGAACCTGGTGACACCGGAACTGTTCCGGCACTACCCGACCCCCGCCAGTCTGGCCGCAGCTCCCCGTGCGAGGATCGAAGAACTGATTCGCACCACCGGTTTTTTCCGCAGCAAGGCACGATCGCTGCAGGAAACGAGTCGGGATCTGGAAACCCGATTCGGGGGTGAGGTTCCCCGTTCTCTCGATGCCCTCGTCGACCTGCAGGGCGTCGGACGCAAGACCGCCAACGTTGTGCTGGGAACCGCGTTCGGTATCCCGTCCGGCGTGGTCGTCGATACGCACGTGAAGCGCATTTCCAAGCGCCTCGGGCTCACGCGTCACGGCGATCCGGTGCGCATCGAACACGATCTAATGCAGATCCTCCCCCGCAAGGAGTGGATCGATTTCTCCCACCGGGTCATCTGGCACGGTCGCCGCGTCTGTAAGGCCATCAGGCCCCGCTGCGAGACCTGTACGCTGGCGCCCTTGTGTCCGGCTGGAGAAAAAGAGCTGCGCCGGAGGGCACGCAATCTGAGCGCGCCCCCTCCCCCGGCACGGGGCAGGAGATCGAGGCAGCGCGGGCGCCCGGTTTCAGTCCGGAATCGTGGTGGCCCGGGGGCATCCCGCCGATCCCGGCCGGATTGAATGGGTGGGGAGCATCTGATATCATCGACTATCACTCAATGGGGGCGTGCACCGCGTGCTTCAACAAGCCGGCTCTAAGGGCCCCGGGGCGTTGCAAATTCATGGTATACAGAGGGTTGTCCCCGTCGAGCCACTGAGTACTCGAATTAACAGGAGCGCCTGAATGTCCGATCTGGTCCGGATCTTCGACACCACTCTCCGAGATGGTGAGCAGTCGCCCGGGTTCAGCCTGAACCTGGACGAAAAGGTGAAGATGGCCGAGCAACTGGAGCAGCTCGGCGTGGACATCATTGAAGCAGGCTTCCCGATTGCCTCGGAGGGAGATTTCCAGGCCGTCCGTGAGGTCTCCAAGCAGTCCCGCAAGTCGGCGGTAGCGGGCCTCGCTCGCGCTACTCGAGGAGACATCGACCGGGCCTGGGAAGCACTCAAGCATGCCAAACATCCCATCATCCACACGTTTATCGCCACCTCCGACATACACCTGCAATTCAAGCTGCGCCGCAGCCGCGAGCAGGTCCTCAAGGAAGCCGCAGAGGCCGTGCGCTACGCCCGAACCCTGTGCGACGAAGTAGAGTTCTCGGCCGAGGATGCCACGCGTAGCGACGTGGACTATCTGGTCCAGGTCGTGCAGGCCGCTGTCGACGCGGGCGCCTCGACCATCAACATCCCCGATACGGTGGGGTACACGATTCCGGACGAATATGCGGCCCTGATCCGGACTCTGCGAGAGCGCGTGCGTGGCATCGACAAGGTGGTACTCAGCGTTCATTGCCACAATGATCTGGGCCTCGCCGTGGCAAACTCGTTCGCCGCCGTGCGCGAGGGCGCGCGCCAGATCGAATGCACCATCAACGGCATCGGCGAGCGCGCCGGCAACGCCTCGATGGAAGAGCTGGTGATGGTGTTCAAGACCCGCCCCACGCTCAACCTCGACACGAGGATCCGCAGCGAGGAAATTTACAAGACCAGCCGCCTGCTTTGTAATCTGACCGGTACTTTCGTGCAGCCGAACAAGGCGATCGTGGGCCGCAACGCCTTCGCACACGAAGCGGGAATCCACCAGGACGGAGTCCTCAAGAACCCGCTGACCTACGAGATCATGACGCCCCAGTCAATCGGACTCAAAGAAAATACGCTCGTCCTCGGCAAGCACTCCGGGCGGCACGCCCTTGACGCCAAGTTCAAGGATCTGGGATACAACCTGGACAAGGAAAATCTCGAGAAAGCCTACCTGCTGTTTTGCAAGGTGGCAGACCGCAAGAAGCAGATCTATGAAGAGGATCTGATCACCATTGTGCAGGACGGACTGCAGGAGATCCCGGAGACTTATCACATGTTGCTGGTGCACTCGACCGGAGGCAACCAGGCGGTGTCCTCCGCCAGCGTGCGTCTGCGCAAGGGGTCCGAGGAGTTCACCGACTCGGCCGTGGGCGACGGACCTGTGGACGCCTGCTACAAGGCAATCGATCGCATCACCGACCGTACCTACCGGCTGCTGGATTACAGCGTGCACTCCACCACCAAGGGAAAGGATTCGATCGGCGAGGTATTCGTCCGCATCTCGGCGGGCGAGGTCGAATATGTCGGCCGCGCCGCGTCAACCGACATTATTGATGCAAGCGCCCGCGCCTATCTCAACGCGGTCAACAAGGCCATCTACCATCAGCAGCGCCTGGCCCTGCAGCCAGAGGCCAAACCGGCCAGGCAGCGGGGCGGCTCGGGGCGCCCCCGGAGACAGGCCGCCGTCTGAGGGCCCCCGCGGACGCTTGTGTGACCCGTCGCCCCCGTCTGCACATCTCCCGCTCTGCTTGAGCACTGTCCGGAGCCATTCAGCTTGAAAATCGCCGTACTACCCGGTGACGGCATTGGCCGTGAGGTCACGGCCGAAGCCGTCAAGACGCTCGAGTTCGTCGGCATCCAGCCGGAGTTCCTCCAGCAGTACTTCATC
>CBEVTG010000113.1:0-6251 GCA_965552745.1 uncultured bacterium | reverse complement strand
CGACGAGCAGAGCACCGAAGCAGGGCTCGACGTCCTTCTGAACGCCGCCCACCTCAAGAAGAGCCACGACTCCCTGCGTGAAGCGGGGCTGCAGGTGGCCCTGATGGTCGATCCCGACCTGGATCAGGTCAAGAGCGTCTACAAGCTGGGAGCCAAGCGGGTTCACTTCTTTACGGGGAGGCTGGGTGAAGGTGTGGATGGCGGACAGCGGGCCAACGAGCAACGCCGCCTGATCGACGCCACGCGCGCCGCGCATAAAATGGGTCTTCATGTGATCGCCGGTGGCGGGCTCGGCTACCGCACCGCCGCCTGGGTAGGCAGGATCGAAGAAGTGGGGGAGATTCACGTCGGCCACGCTTTCGTGTCCCGCGCCTGCTTGGTGGGTGTTGATCGAGCCGTGCGCGAGTTGCGTGATGCCATTTCCGGACGATGGTAACGAGAAGCTTCGCTTCAACTTCAAGTGGGGCGGGCGATTGGGTGGAAGGGCCAGGTACCGATCCGTGGGCCTCTCACGGCGCGTTGTCTGGCTGGTCATCGGCCTGCTGCTCGTTCTTGGACTCATGACCACTCTGCGTGAGCGCGGCCGGAAGCGTCGCTGGGCGGCAGGCAGCGACATGCGGGTCATCGAACTCAGCCCGGCCCCCGAGTCGGCCCTGCCACTGATGCCGTTCGCGGGAGCGGACCCCGACGCCGAGATCGAGTTCAAAGCATTGCTGATGCGCATTCCCACGAGCCGGCAGTTTCCGCCGGCGCTGCTGTCGGTGCATACCCTGAGCGGAAAGCTGGATGAGCCGATCACGGCGCATCTAGGACCACAGGGCGAGTACGAGATCCAGTTCATCCCACACTACGATGCCGGCCGCAAGCAGATCGTTCTCTTCGACTACCGTTTTGCCCCCTCAGGGGGTGGCCCGGAGGCCATACGCTCCGAAAACGGACTGCAAATCGTCCTCGAGCCCGAGAAGCCGCGTCGTATCGATCCGCCGATGGAGCCGGAGAGCGGCAGACCTCTGGTGTTGCAACTCACCGGTCGCCTCAACAACCCCAAAACTTCACGGCCATGACTTTGCTGCTGCGCCCCGCGGGATGGATCCTATGCATCGTTCTGGGATTCAGTGCCGCTTTCGGATTGACATCCCAGGAAGCCAAGAAGCGGGCGTTTCAGAAGCTCAACAAGGGGACCCTCCTCTATGAGCAGGGAGATTACCGTGGTGCCGTGCAAGAGCTGCGGGAGGCCGCGCGCATCGGTCTCAACTCGTTCCAGGCGCATTACGAGCTGGGGCTGGCCATGCGCGATGCGCGCCTTTACGAACAGGCCCTCGAGCCTTTGGGCGTGGCGCTGGACCTGAATCCCAGACATCTGCAGGCGCACGTGGCCATGGGTGATTGTCACCTCAAGCTGGGCGATACGGTGGAAGCCGAGGCCGAATACCAGCGTGCCCTGGAGCTGCAGCCGGATTACGCGGCGGCTTACGATGGGCTCGGGCGCCTCATGGAGGCGACGGGGCGGCTGGATGACGGCATCCGGATGTACCGCAAGGCGATCGAGGTGAACGTCGGGTACCCGGACGCGCACCTCAATCTGGGAGATCTCTATCACCGCCAGGGGCGCCTGCAGGAGGCGACCACCCTGTTGCTCAAGGCCATCCAGATCCGTCCGGATTTTGCAGCTGCCTACAACCGTCTGGGCGTCGTGTACGCCAAGCAGCAACTCTGGCAGGAAGCGATCGCGGCCCTGCGCAAGGCCGGAGAACTGGAGTCCAGAAATCCGCGCCACCCGCTCACGCTGGGGCGGATCTACCGTGAGCTCGGTTCGCTGCGCTGGGCGCGTGAGTCGCTGGAGCGGGCGCGGACGCTCGATCCGACCTTCGCGGAGGTTTACCTCGAGATCGCCGCGCTCGAGCGCAGGTTGGGAGACTATGAGTCAGCTCTGGCCACGATGGAGCAGGGTCTCATCGAGGTGGACTGGTACGAGGGCCGTGACCGCCTTCGAACCGAGCTGGCAGTCTACGAGGCCGAGCGCGACCGCCTGGAGAGTCTGCGCGAGCGCGCCGAGATTGATGGAAGCGTCACGGCTGCCCTGGCGCTGGCGCGACACTATGGTGAGGTCGGAGACTACGATAACGCCAGCCATGTTCTGGAAGGGCTCGTCGAGATGGAAACGGAAGATCCGCTACTGATCGCAGAGTGGGGCTATTACCAGATCAAGGCGCGCAGGTACAAGGATGCGCAGATTACGTTTGAAGCTTTGACACAGCGCCAGCTGGATGACTACGCGTCCTACGTGAACCTCGGGATCGCCCAGGCGGGTGCCGGCCAGTACGATGACGCCATCGAATCGTACCGCGCGTCCCTGAGGCTGAATCAACAGGGGGCTGAAGCACACATGTATCTCGGCAATCTCTATCTGCGTCTGGGGGAGTACGCCCGCGCGAAGGAATCGTACCAGGCCTACCTCAAGCTGTCTCCGGGTGAGGAAGGATTGGGCCGTGTGCGCAAGATTCTCGACGTGCTGGATGAACTGCAGGGTAACCACCGCGAAGGGGCCCAGGCCTCCACTGCGGCGAACGGAGATACTCATTGACCCCGTGGAAGAAGCTGCTCACGGGTGTTCTTCTGCTGGCGGCAGGAGTGTGTGCCGGGAATTCGCTGCTCGCCGCCACGGCGCGCACGCGTACGAATTTCGCCGTCCGCATCATCGAGCCGGCAGACGCCAGCTACATATTCGGACGCTCCAAGATCACTGCCGAGGTGCCCACCGAGGGTGAAGTGCGTATCGAATCAGTGGAATTCAAGGTCGGAGAGGAGATCGTTTTCATCGACACCGAGGCTCCCTATCACTGTGTCTACGACTTCGGGGATGTTCCGCGTTCTTGGGTCATCCATGCCGTGGCGCGCTCCGCGGACGGTCGCCAGCGCGAGGACACCGTGGTGACCCGAAGAATCGATATTGACTTTGTCGTGGAGGTGAATCGCGTCGTTCTCAACGCGGTCGTCACCTCCCGCGCCAAGAACAGTGACTACTTGCTCGATCTCGGCAAGGACGAGTTCATCCTGGAGGAGGATGGTGTTGCGCAGGATGTTATCGATTTTTACCTCGAACGCCGCCCGCTTTCCGTGGCAATGCTGCTCGATACCAGCGGGAGTCTCAGAGAGGAGATAGGTGTCGTGCACGGCGCCGCCTCCGGGTTCGTGCAGGCTCTCGGCAGCGAAGATCGTGGCATGGTGATCGAGTTCAACGACAAGGTGTACCTCCTTCAGGATCTGACGGATCGACGCGACCTCCTGCTCGAGTCGATCGCCAGCACCGAAGCACAGGGCCCCACCGCCATGTATGACGCCGTCCTGGCCTCCCTGCGCCGTCTCGGGAAAATCGAAGGACGCCGCGCCATCGTGCTGCTCACCGACGGCGCCGATACCTCCAGCCAGACAACCTACGATGGATTACTCGAGAGGGTGCGGCTGTCGGAAGTCGTCATCTACACGATCGGACTCGGATCGAGCTTCCTCGATGTCTCCCTGAGATCACGCCTCAAGGAGATGGCGCGCGTGACGGGAGGCCGGGCTTTCTTTGCTTCCAAAGCTGACGAGCTCAAGGGTGTGTACGAAGAAATCATCCGGGAACTCTCACACCAGTACTACCTGACCTATGCTCCCGCCAATCAGAATTGGGACGGCCAGTGGCGCGAGATCTCGCTCAAGGTGAAGGAGCGGAAAGCCAGGGTGCGGACGCGCACCGGGTATTACGGCGTGCGCCCGCTCTGATCGATTTCCGAAACATCGTTTTCTGGAAGGTCGATTTCCGCAGGAGTGCTTTCCGGAAGATCGATTTCGAGGCGTCGGGGTAACAGAGGCTCCTCGGGCGGGAGCAGATCCTCCAGATTGCCTGCGTAGTCGAGCGGGTACGGGGTAAGGATCACGATCACGTGCGAGATCCCCCCGGGAGTCAAATCGATGCGCTCGCTGCGCACCGTCAGATAACCGGGAGCGGAGGCCACCAGCCGGTAGCGCCCGGGACGCAAGGCGGTGAATGTGACTTTGCCCTGAAGGTCGCTGCGCTCGTACCGGCGGTTCCCCTCGAAGCTCAGAGGCACGAGCGAAGCAAGCCCCTCCGGCACGGGCTCGTTCTCCGGGCCCGTGAGCTGCAGGGTCAGGGCGATACCATTTTCCTCCTCCAAAATCTCTTCATTCGCTGCGACCGCAGTCGTGTCGACAGGTGCGGGTGGTGTATCCGGCTCGGCACCGGGTTCGAGGAGCACTTCCACAATCGAACGAAACGGCGGGCGCACCTGCAGATTGATCTTGCGCCCGGTGCGGTAGCCGGGCAGAGTCACCTCGAGGTCGTAGGTACCGCGGCTCAGGCTGTGGAACATGAAGCGTCCCTGTGGATCGCTGCTCGTCAGGTAGTGGGCGCCGTTGTCGGCCCGGCTGTAGAGCATCGCCACGGCCCCGGTGAGAGAGGTACGCTTGCCGGACTCGAAAACGGTTCCGCGCATCTCGGAGCGGGCTGCCGCAAGCAGTGGTGTGGAGCCGGCCGCCAGAGCCAGCACCAGCGCAATCCATACGGACGGACGCATCAGATCCCTTCCACGCTCACCTCGAGCAGATCCTCGCCCACTTTCAGATCTCCATCGTAGACGCTGCGCACCTGAGCTGCCACATCTACGTCATCGCACGGCGGGTACAAATGCGTCAGTAGCAGGCTCTGGGCCCCCGCCTCGCGTGCGATGCGACCGGCCAGCGAGGGCGTCAGGTGTCCCGGAACCCCGGCACCCTCGGGAAAGGAGCACTCGCAAAGCAGGAGATCGCAGCCGCGAGCCAAATCCACTATGCTCTCACAATATTCCGTGTCGCCCGTGTAGGCCAGGCTGGCTCCGGCGTGTTCGATGCGAAAGGCGAGACTCGAGGACGAGTGAACAACCGCACCGGAGCGCAAACGCACGTCGCCCATCTGAACCTCACCACCCTCGTCGATCTTCTCCAATCGTCTCTCGTAGGTTGTGGCGGCGATCGAGTCGCCGTGCAGTTTCTCGAGTCCCGCGATGAACTCGAGGGTGTCTGAAGACCCGAGAATACGGAGCGGCCGCTGCCGCGGCTCGGGGGAGTACCGGGCCGCGAACAGGAAAAGTGGTAACTCGGAGACGTGATCGATATGGACGTGGCTGATGAGGATGAGATCGATGTCGTCCACGTGGGTGTTCGCTTGCAGCAGGCGCCTCATTGTTCCCGACCCGCAGTCGATCAGAATACGCTGTTTACCGGCGGACAGAAGATAGCCGGAAGGCTGGCGGCGCAGGGAAGGCACCAGAGTTCCGGATCCGAGTATGGTCAGGCGCACGGCGGGGATCGAGTGCGGGGGCCGGCGTCACCGCCAGCGGCGGCCACGATAACATAGGCTCATCGATGCGACAAGGATCGCTTCCATCAACCTCAGCGGTGGCGAGGATTTCTAGCTGCTGTCGGGCGCGCGCCGTGCCGGGAAAACGTGCACGGCGCTAGCCTTGAACGATGCCGAGACATCTTCGCCCGGCTTGAGTGCCAGAGACTCGGCCGAGCGGCGTGTGATTACTGCCACCAGAGGAAACGGGCACTCCATTTCCACACGGCGCGCCGGCCCGTGGGGAGTGATCGAACGAATGCGGGCGCGGAACACGTTGCGGGCCGTGGTGCGTGACGGGTCGGACTGGCGTTCGATCGTGACTTCCTCGGGATGGACGCACAGCGTGACGTGATCTCCCTGCGCTGACTCGCCCGAAGCTTCCACGCTCACTCCCGGACTCACCTCGACCTGGCACAGGCCGTCCTCGCAGGCCATAACCGGTCCCGAGAGGATCGTCTCCAGTCCCACTAACTCAGCTACCGTCTCGCTTGCGGGCTGGCGGAACACCTGCTCCGCGCTACCTACCTGCTGCACACGTCCCGACGCCAGGACCGCCACCTGCTGGGCCAGGCTGAGGGCCTCCGACCGATCGTGCGTGACCAGAATGACCGCCGTGTGCGGTGTGAGCGCGCGTTGGAAGTCCCGCAGCAGTCCGTCCCGCGTGGGAGGATCGAGAGCGGAGAACGGCTCGTCCAGAAGTAGCACGGCCGGATCGCTCACCAGAGCCCGGGCCAGACTGGCGCGGCGCGCTTCTCCTCCGGAAAGGGAGTGGGCTGTGCGCTCCGAGAGGTGTGGGATTCCGAAGCGCTCCAGCCAGAAGCGCGCGCGCTGCCGGGACTCCTCACGACTTTCACCGCGCAGCCTGAGGGGT
>CBEVTG010000112.1:0-6300 GCA_965552745.1 uncultured bacterium | reverse complement strand
CCTTGCTGAATGTTTTCCACATTCCAGCGATGACCACAACCGTCAGCCCGAGCATAATCAGACTGAAAGTTGAACCCATCATGCCTACTGCTTCTTGTTCCATTGTTCGTTTCTCCTTTCGGGTCGGGGTTGCTCCCGGGCCACGGCCCCTGCAATTCACCGCAGGAGTCGCGAGTCCCGAGAGCCCCGCCCGGTACTTGGAACTAGGAGCCCAGCTTCCAGCTCAGGCTGCCCAGGATGTTCGTGTGCGTGGAGTCCGCATCGAACGTGTCCTCGTTGACGAAGGCCACCTCGACGCGCACCGCCACTTTCTTTTCCTGGCCAAAGTAAAACCGGCTGCCAAAACCAATCTGGGTGGCCGTGGAGCTATCGTCCACCTTGATACCGGCCACTTCAATGTCCACGTCGGTGGTTCCAATCCCCACCAGCACGTACGGAACGATCTCCTCCGTGGGACGGAAGTTGAACAGGCCGTTCACAAACAGGGTCGTGGCGTCGAGATCCAAATCTATCCCGGCCACTGAATCGTCCGCCGAGGTCGAGGAGAACTGCCCCTCGAGCTCGAACAGATCGGTGAACAGATACCCGCCACGAAAGCCCATGGTGAGTCCCGTCTGGTCGAAAGTATTGCTGTCGAGTTCGGTCATGCCGAAGTCGAGAGCCACTTCCGTGTTCCCCTGTTCGAGACTGGCCATCGCGGGCGTGGAGAGCATCAATACAAAAACTGCAATCAGACTCAAACTGTGCTTCATTTGTAATTCTCCTTTTTCGATATCGAAATTCTTGATTTTTGGGGTTCGGTATACTTACTTCCTTGTCACCTCTCTTTACAGCACCTCTTTCCAGCACGCGGAGCGGCGCGCGCTCATTGGCATTCCCGACTGGCACCCGACCAGAGCGTCTCGCCCTGCTGTGTTCCCTCTGACCGGTCCGGGCCAGGCCCGACGCCTTTCATGCCGACAACGCATAGTTGGAAATGACTGCATACAAATTTGGTTCCTAAATATTACATATTCAAGTTATTATAAATAAAAATATAACCGTGGATTTTTTGACGCGATCGTCAAGAAAATGACGTTCTGAAAAGAACCTGAAGGGGTGAAATCCGGCGACTTTAGGGAACGGATCTACTGGAAACTGGCAGGCGAAGCGGGCAGGTGAGACGGGCCAGCCAGGTGAGGCAGGCGACAGCGGGGCGCCACCCGGCCGATGGAAGCCGCGGGGGCCGGAGGGCTCACTCCCAGGGTTTAAAAATGAGCCCGAGCGTCAGAACACCGAGCCCAAAATCCTCTTCATTTGGTCCCACGTCAAAAAAGATGACGTCATAATCGGCGTAGAAAGCCAGGCTCTGGCTTCCAACTTCCATACCCAGGCCCATGGACAGGAAGGTGTCCTCATCATCGATCCAGAAGTTTCTGATGTGGGTGTCGATATCCGTGCGGACGAGTCCGAACTTGAAGAAGGGGCGGACCCTCTTGCTGGCGCGCCCGAGGATGACGCCGTAAACGCCGATCTGGGTGATATCACCGATCTTGTTTGAGAGCGGATCCTCCTTGTCCTCCAGGTCGCGGTACGAGACCAGGATCCCCCAGCGATCGCTGATACCGAACTTTCCGAACGCAGTAAAGCCATCGAGATCCATCGTGTGAGAGGTAGGGGTTTCGTCAGAGCTCAGCCGCGCGTCGCTCCATCCGATGCCGAAGCCGTGCTTGTGAACAGCCGCGCTGCTGATCGCCGGTGTCAGAAACAACAGGAGCAGAACCGTGGCACGAATCGGATATCTCATCCGCTTCCCTCCCCAGATCTGATCAATGCGATGCTACGTTCAGCAAAGAATACGGGGTTTCGGGATCTCCAACAAGAACCTGCTCAGCCGGGACCGCCGGCTGTCAGGCGGGAAAAATCCACAGTGCCAGAAGAAAGACCGGAGTGGCAGCGAGCATGAGTACGGCCGCGTATCCCACGACCTGTTGCGCGCGCAGGCGCATCACCCCGAGAAGGGGCAGGGCCCAGAATGGCTGGATCATGTTGGTCCATTGATCACCGTAGGAGAGAGCCAGGATCATCTTCGGGACCGACACGCCGAGCCGGGCCGCCGCCTCCACGAGGATGGCGCCCTGCACCGCCCACTGTCCGCCACCCGAGGGCACGAACAGGTTCACCAGGCCGCTGCTGACAAACGCCAGCAAAGGAAAGGTCTCGGGCGTTGATGCCGCCACCAGGGCTCCGGCGCCGAGATCGAGCAGCCCCGAGCCACGGATCATGCCGAGAATGCCGGCGTAGATTGGAAACTGCAGGATGATCCCGGCCGTGGCCCCGGCGGCACGCTCGATCGCCCTCACGTAGGTGATGGGCCGCGCGTGCAGGAGCAACCCCAGGGAGAGGAACATCAGGTTGAGGACATTGAGGTCGATCTCGAGTGATCCTCCAGCAACCGTACGCTCCACCAGGAGCTCGGCCGCCCAGGCCAGGCCGACCCCTCCCAGCAGTACCCCGAACAGCGGACTGGTGTTCAGCCAGCCGGCCAGTGTCCATCCCTGCACGCTGGTGCCTTTTGTGGTGTCAGCCGTCTTCTCTCCTACCGTCAGCACGGGGGCAAGTCCGCCTCCGCGCTGCGCAACAGCCCAGGCGCTCATTATTTTGAGAGGCACAGGCTGGCATTGTTCGGGGGAGGACGGATTCAGGCGCGAAGCCACCAGGGGCAGCAACACGATCAGGGCCGCCAGAACTGCAAGGTTCAGAGGACTCCCGAGCGTTGCTGCGATAGGGATAACACCGATCCGATCGGCCAGGAAATGCCCTCCGGTGGCTACAGTCAAGGACGCGGTTCCGGAAAGCCCCCCGTGCCAGATCAGCATTCCCACGTAACCGCAGGCCCCGAGGAGCGGATAGTGGACACGGATGCCGCGGCGGGCGGCCACGATAGCAGTGTCACGGGCCACGAGCGCCCCCATGATGATGCTGAGGCCCCAGTGCAACGCGCCCGTGACACAGGCAACGGCGCACACCAGCGCCGCCGCGCCTGCGCTGCTGCGCGGCAGGGAGGCCAGCCAGTAGATCAATCGTCTCAGGAGGGGCGCTTCCGCGAGGGCGTAGCCGGTCACCAGAATAAGACACATCTGCATGGAAAACTCCAGCAGATCCCACACGCCTGTTCCCCAGTACCTCAGCATGCGGCCCGGCGTCTCACCCGCCAGGATGATGCCGAGTCCCGATGTGACGACCGTGAGCAGGATTGCCAGCGGGAATGGATCGGGCACCAGACGCTCAGAGATCGAAGCCAGAATGCGACCCAACCGCTCCAACATGCGCGGAGATGCTCCGCGCCTGGCGTCGGATGTGTTCTTCACCGGATGCAGATCCTGAAAGTATGGACTGTGGTGGAGCCTAGCGGAGAGCGGTTTTCAACCCGGGCCATGGAGGTGCTTCAGGAGTGCGGTTCAGGATCGTCAGGGGTTCCTTCCGCGGCCGCGCTCCCACGCCGGTCCTCGGGATCCGCCAGATGGCGATCCTGGATCTTCTCCCAGGCGTCGAGAGCAATCCCCGAGTGCGGGGGAATGTCCAGAAACTCGCACGCCAGCTGAAAAGCGGCGTAATACTCCTCCCGGCGCGGATCTTTGTAATAGGAGCGATCGAGATAGTACCGCGTCATGCGGATCAGATCAGCCTCCTGATCCAGCCGCGTCATGGCCTCGGGGTGGGATCTACCTGTTCCGGATCGCCCACGATGACCAGGAGCAGATCATCCGGATGCAGGTACTCGCGGGCCACGCGCCGCAGATCGTCGGGCCGCAGAGCTTCGACCCGCCGGGTGTAGCTTGTCAGCCAGTCGGAAGGCAGGTCGCGAATCTCGGCGGTGGCGAACTCGCGCACCGCGCGAGCGGAACTTCCAAAGCGGTGCACAAAAGAAGCTGAAACGAAGCGGCGCGCTCCCTGTGCTTCCTCGTCGGTAAACTTTCCCGCAGCCACCTCGTCAAAGTGGCGCCGCATGAGAGCGATGGTCTTTTCGGTGGACTCGGCTCGCGTGCCGGCGAACGATGCAAAGAATCCTCCCTCGCGGCGCTCGTCAAAATATCCGAATGCCGCGTAGGCAAGGCCATGGTTGTCCCGCACATCGAGGAAGTAGCGGTAGTAAGAGAGAATCTCCAGCAGGACGTCGAACGCGGGAAGATCCGGATGATCCCAACCGGGGCCCCGGTGACCGAACACGAAGGTGCTCTGACTCAGTACACGGGCCACCACGGTGCGTTCTGCCCATTTCGTAGCGCTGGCACTTTCAGGTGCCGACCCGCCTTCCGATCTGTCCTCTCCTGTCAGCGCTTCCGAATCGGAGATACCGATCTCGGCCGGGCTGGCCGGTTTCCAGTCGCCGAAGAGCGATTTCAGGCGATCCACAAGCTCATCCGCATCGAAGTCACCCGCGGCGGTCAGGGTCAGGCTCGCCGGACTGTAGTGAGCGTCGTAGAACTCTCTCACCTGTCCACGACCCATTCTCTTCAACCCTTCTTCGGTCGGCCAGTTGCCGTACGCGTGGCCATGAAAAAGCTCACGTGTGAACTCCCTGAACACCAGGGTCGCGGGATCATCATTTTCCCGCCGCAATTCTTCGGCACGGCGCTCCCGGGCTGTGCGTACCGCAGCACCAGCCAGGCGCGGCCGCCGTAGAAGATCCGCAAACAGCGCGAGCGCGTGCTCCATGCCCCGAGCCGGCGACCAGACGCTGAACCTCGTGATGTCCACGCCCACATTATGTTCGATGAGCGCCGCTCGATCAGCAAGCGCCGCTTCGAACAAGTCGCCGTTCCGCTCTCCCGCACCGCCGGAGCGTACGGCCTCTGCAGTCACTTCGGCCAGGCCGCCGAGTCCGTCTGGATCGGCCGCCGTGCCCACATTGAAGATGGCGGAGATCTCGATCGTGGGAAGGGTGCGATCATTCATCATATAAATAACAACACCGTTCGGAAGCACCGCTCGGCGGGGTTTCGGAACCTCGAAGCGTACCGGCTTCTCTTCGATCGGCTCCGGAAGCGGCGGCGCCGCAAACACGGTCAGAAGGAGGAGCAGGATGCCGCGGATCATCTGGAGCCCTTCCCTTCCAGAGCCGCTGTTTCCCCGTTACCGTTCGGCTCGTTCTCCCCCATATCCGGGGCAGCGGATCGCCAGATTACGGTGCGGTTGTGCTCCCGAAGGTAGGTACGCGCCACACGCTGAACATCTGCCGGCTCCACTGTCCCGAGGGCGTCGATGTAGCGCTCCAGGGTTCGCCAGTCGCTGCTCACTCCCTGGGTATAGCCGATCATCCAGGCGGCCCCCATGTTCCTCTCGAGGATCCGCAGGTACAGGGCGATGAGATTCCGGCGGGCGCGATCGAGCTCTTCCTGCGAGATCGGGGTTCTAATGAGCTCATCAAACTGATCGAGCACTCCCCTCTCGAGATCCGCCAGATCGTGCGGAGCCCTCGGCTGCGCCAGAATGACCAGAAGGCGCGCATACCGATCCCCCGGATGTCCTCCCATGAGAATTCCCTGCGCCAGCCCCTCCTCGTCGATCAGGCGGCGGTAGAGGCGCGACCAGCGCTCCGCCGCCGGGTACTCCAGCGAGGCGGACTCGAAAAGTCCGGCCGTCCCGTGTCCTCCGAGCAAAGCACTCAGGAGGGCAAGGGCCGGCTCATCCTCGTGAGTGAGGCCGGGAACGTGAAAAGCGATACCTAGGGCGGGCTCCGCGTCGAAATACACCTGCACCCGGCGCTCGCCGCGCTGGGGCGGCTCCTCGATGCGGACCTGCGGTGGGGTAGGCCGCTTAGGCAATCGTCCCATGTACTTCTTAATCAGCGGCAGCACCTCTTCAAATCGCACATCGCCCACCAGAGACAGCACCGCGTTGTTGGCGCCGTAGTAAGTCTCATAGTGGCGCTGAGCATCTTTTCTCGTGAGGCGCTTCAGCACCGACATCCAATCGCTGTTGCGATACGGATGAGCGATGAAGGCAGTCGAGGTGAGCGCTTCGACTAGAGTCCCCTGGGGATCATCCTCGAGCCGCAGGCGGCGCTCCTCCATCACAACATCACGCTCCTGGTAGAACTCACGCAGCACGGCATTGCCCATCTGATCCGCCATGGCAGCCAGCCACAGCTCTACCTGGTTTGAGGGCAGGGTCGAGAAATAATTGGTGGCGTCCGCCCAGGTCGTGCCGTTGACAGTGTCGGCCCCTGCGCGAAGCAACAGGGATTCAAACTCGTCCTTGATGAGGAGTTGGCGCTGGCTCTTTTTCAGCTCCTCCAGTTCCGACTCCAAGGTGCGG
>CBEVTG010000111.1:0-6325 GCA_965552745.1 uncultured bacterium | reverse complement strand
ATATTGCCGACGCGGAGCCGGGGGAGTCGAGAGCTCCGTTGAAGTTTCAAACGACGCTCAGCATGGAGGATGATGAACCGGAGGAGGATGTGCGCATCCGCTGGGAAGTGGGCACGGGAACCGGAACGCCACTGTACCTGCCTTATCCGGTGCTGATGCGGGCCACCGACTGGTCGAGCGGTGAGGAGGCCGAACGTAACGTTCTTCAGTTCCGCTGGACCTGGCTGGGCGCGATCAATTACCTGCTCGGCCTGAGCCTCTCGGGCCGTGTCTGGAAGGTGGCGTTGATCAGCGTCGGCGGGCTGTTTCTGGTGCTGGAGCTGGCAGCGATCCTGGCAGCGCTGTGGATGACCCGTTCGGTGACGAGCGCCGTGCACGGTATGCACCGCGCGACCGGATTCATACGCAGGGGAGACTTTTCCCACCGCATCTACTTGAAATCGCGGGATCAGCTGGGCGATCTGGCCGAGGCTTTCAACGATATGGCCGCCCACGTTGAATCGCTGCTCGAGGAGCGCGTCGAAAAGGAGGCTCTACAGCGCGAGCTGGAGATCGCCGCCAAGGTTCAGGCCGGGCTGTTTCCCAGGGAAGTGCCTCTCCTTAAGAACATCGAAATCGCCGGAGAGTGCAGGGCGGCCCGGGGCGTTGCAGGAGATTACTACGATTACGTGAAGGTGAAGCCCGGACAGATTCTCCTTGCTGTCGGTGATGTCTCCGGCAAGGGAGTTTCGGCGTCGCTTCTGATGTCGAACGTGCAGGCATCGCTGCGCAGCCTGGCTGGCGCTGCGCCGGTGAGGGGCCGCAGTAACGGTGTGGCGCAGATTGTGAGCGGGGTCAGCGAGCAGCTCTGCCGAACCATCGCACCGAACCGTTATGTAACTCTTTTCCTGGCACGCTACGAAGAGAAGAGCCGTCTGTTGACGTACACGAATGCCGGCCATTGCGCGCCGATCCTGATGGCGGCAGACGGAACTGTACAGCGGCTGACGGTCGGTGGCCTGATTGCGGGCTCATTCGAGGACGCGAGCTACGAGGAGACGAAGGTGGAGCTTTCGTCCGGAACGGTTCTGGTGTTGTTCTCGGACGGGATCAGTGAAGCGCTGACGCCCCAGGACGATCCGTACGGAGATGACCAGCTCATCGAACTCGTTTCACGGCACCGCCACCTTGGAGCGGGAGATCTCCAGGCATTGATCTTTCAGGATGTGGATGATTGGACCGGCGGTGGTGATCGCGGTGACGATCAGACTCTGGTAGTCGTGAAAGCCCGCGACGCCTGAGCCGACCACCAGACCGTATCGTTGATCGCCGATTCAGCGGCGTGTTATACGAGGTTGGATGCACTGAAGTTAACGCGCAGAACACTGCGAGGAGGTTGATCATGAGATCTGTCTGGGCCAGGAACCGTTTACCGGGTATGGGTTTGATGGCGGTCACACTGTCGCTCGCCCTGACCCTGCCGGGCTGTAGCTCGGAAAAGACGCCTTCGGGCACGGAGTCTGAAGAAAACGATGGGGAGCCGACGGGCGACACTGCTCCATCCGATTCTCCCGCTCCGCGTGCCTACGCTCCCAAGCCGAAGCCCGCCTTCGAAACCGTGAACAAGATCGTACCGCCCGGCACCACGCTTCAGATGGTTCTGGAAAGCGATCTGGGAAGCGACACCAGTGCCCGTGGCGACAACTTCGCGGCGACGATCACCGATCCGATCATGATCGATAACCTTCAGGTCATACCGGAAGGCAGCATCATCGAGGGAGTCGTGGCGGATGTTCAGCCCGCCAAGAAGTTCTCAGGCAACGCCCGCATCGTGCTGACCTTCAAAGGGCTCACCCTCCCCAACGGTTACCGTACGGTGCTGGTGGCGACGCTTCTGAGCGAAGGAGAGAAAACCGGTAAGAAGAGTGCTGCGATCATCGGCGGTAGCGCGGCCGGAGGCGCGGTTGTCGGCAAGGCCGTCGGCGGTGACAGCAAGGACAGCGCCATCGGGGCCATCATCGGCGGCGCCATCGGCGCGGGGATTGCGGCAAGCCAGGACAAGGAGATCCAGGTCCCGGCGGGAACCGTGCTGGTGCTGGAGACCGAGGAACCTCTCCAGATTCCCGTCAAGGTGCGTGTCGAGGGTTAGCTCTGGCGGATTTTCTCGAGCAGGTACCAGGAGATATAGCCGGAGTACCTGGACTGCAGGTCCTTGCGGCGCCAGTCCTTGCCGGTGATGGTGCCGCGGCAGGCTGAAGCTCCGCAGCGGCACTCCATCTCATAGTCCTCGTCATCGGTGGTGGCCCAGTCGTGGGTCAGCTCCTCGCCTGCGCGGATGTCGCGCATGGCGACGAACACGATCTGTCCCTGCACGCCGATGTTTGGATCACACGAGTGGTTGCTGAAGATCATGCTGCCATCGCGTTCGGTCTGACCGCGTGGGCCGATGAAAAAGCCATCGGCAACCGGCACCTCGGCAGGTCCCAGGGATTTCTCGATCTCGTCTCGGGTGGTGCGGTCGAAGATGTAACCGCCCTTGATGACCACGATCTCTCCCTTGCGGAGAGATTCCCTCGCGAACAATCCCTTGCCGTGAATGGGGCTCTCACGTACCACCACCTTCGGGGAGCGGTAAGTCAGGTCGGCCATAAGAAAGACGCTTCAGGCGCGTGCCGGAGAACGATCGTCCTCGAGATCCTCCTGGCGGGACGGGGTCCCGCGGGCCGGCTTGGAGGGTCGTGCAGAACGCTTGACGAGAGCCGCCTCCAGCACCTCGCTGATCTCTTCCACCCAGACGAGCTTCAGCTCTTTCTGGATGCGCGCAGGAATGTCGACGAGATCCTTGCGATTGCGCTCGGGCAGAATCACGCGCCGGATCCCGATGCGGTGGGCGGCCAGAATCTTCTCGCGCACGCCTCCGACCGGCAATACCCGCCCTCTGAGCGTGATCTCTCCGGTCATCGCCAGGTCGTGGCGAACGGGACGTCCCGTCATCAGGGAGGCGAGGGCCAGCGTCATGGTCACCCCTGCCGACGGCCCGTCTTTCGGGATGGCCCCGGCCGGGATGTGGATGTGGATATCGAAGCGCTGGAACTCCTCGGGATCAATCCCCAGAGCTTCGGCCTGTGACTGCACGTACGACATTGCGGCCTGGGCGCTCTCGCGCATGACATCGCCCAGTTGCCCGGTGATGCGCACCCCACCCTTGCCGCTCATGCGGGTGGCCTCGACGATCAGGATCTCGCCCCCGTAAGGGGTCCACGCCAGGCCGGTGACGATGCCGATCTCGTCCTCGTGCAGTGGGAGCTCGGACAGGAACTCGATCGGGCCGAGGAACTTCTCCAGGGCATCGGCATCGATGACCTTGTTGCGCGTCTTGCCCTCAGCCACCTCGCGAGCGAGCTTGCGCAGAATCGCCGAGAACTGCTGCTCGAGCCGGCGCAGGCCGGCCTCGCTGGTGTAGCTTCTGATGATCTCCTTGACGGCGTCGTCGGTGATGTCAACGGACGCTCCATCCAGGCCGTGATCGGAGATCAATCTCGGGAGCAGGTGGCGCCGGGCGATCTCGATCTTCTCCTCCTCGATGTAGCCCGGCATCTCGATAATCTCCATGCGGTCGCGCAGGGCCGGCGGGGTCGTGTCGAGGCGGTTTGCGGTGGTGATGAACATGACTTTTGACAGGTCAAAAGGCAGATCGAGATAGAGATCCACGAAGCTGTTGTTCTGCTCCGGATCGAGAACCTCGAGAAGAGCCGAGGCAGGATCACCGCGGACATCCATGCCAATCTTGTCGATCTCATCGATCATGAACAGCGGGTTGTGGGTACCCGCACGCTTGAGGCTCTGGAGGATCTTTCCCGGCATGGCCCCCACGTAGGTGCGCCGGTGGCCGCGGATCTCGGCCTCGTCACGCATGCCCCCGACGGACATGCGCACGAACTGGCGTCCCATGGCGTCGGCGATCGAGCGGCCCAGGGAGGTTTTGCCGACCCCGGGGGGTCCGTAGAAGCACAGGATCGATCCCTTGAGATCGGGGTTGAGCTTGCGCACCGCGAGGTACTCGACAATGCGCGTCTTGACCTTGTCGAGACCAAAGTGATCACGGTCGAGCAGTCGTTGTGCCTGTTTGAGATCGATTCGATCCGTGCTGCTTTTCGACCAGGGAAGATCCAGGATCCAGTCGAGGTAGGTGCGGATGACGCCGTATTCTGCGGACGCTGGAGAGACAAGCTCGAGACGATCGATCTCCTTCTCCGCCTCCTGCCGCGGCCGTTCGGGCAACTTCGCCGACTCCAGTCGCTCCCGCAGCTTGAGGGTTTCAGCCTCATTTTCCGACGACTCACCGAGCTCGCGCTTGATCGTCTTGATCTGCTCTCGAAGGTAATATTCGCGCTGCGCCCGGTTGATGGTCTCCTTGGTGGTGGACTCAATCTCCTGGCCGACGTTGGCGCGCTTGATGGCGCGCTCGAGGATGCGAATGGCGGCCTTGAGGCGCGTCATGGCATCGATGGTGGTGAGGATCTCCTTGCGTTCCGACAGGTTCAGGTTCACATGCGTGGCCAATTGATCGGCCAGGCCGCCAGGCCCTTTCAGGTTGTTGCGGATCAGGTTGTTGATCTCGCTCGGAATGCGGGCGTCCACCACGGTGAGGTTCTCGAGCAGAGTCAGGGCGCGCGCCATGAGCATGCTCGAATCCACGCTCTCCACCTCGCGCGGATCGATGCATGCCACTTTGGCCACGAGATACGGATCAATCTTTGCGAACTCCTGGATCTCGAAGCGCCGCACTCCCAGCAGGATCACCTGGACGGTGGTGGGACCGACCACGATCTTGTTCACCACGCGGGCTGCGACGCCGATGCGGCTGAGCTGCTCGACCGGCGGATTCTCGAGAGAGGCATCCTCCTGAAGAACCAGCCCGATGATCTCATCGATGTGTGTGTCTTCTATGAGTTTGAGATTGCGGGAGCGCACAACCTGAATGTTGACGATCATGCGCGGAAACACGATCGTGCTCGCGAGTGGGATGATGGGCATTTTCGAGGGGATGTTGCACTCGAGCCACTCAGTTGCTTTTTTCTTGGCCATCAGATCGGGTGCTCCTTTCCGGGAGAACCGGAGAATGATCGTAGCATCGGGCTCCGCGTGGCGCCATGAATCGCGCGTTTCAGGCGTTGAGCGAAGCGAAGATCGACTGGAAGGTTGATCCCGGGTCCGCGCCCCGGTGGACGATGGCGTGCAGGCCGTCCAGGATGGGCAGGTTCAGGCCGTGCTTTTGAGCCAGATCGTGGGCGATGGCGCACGTCGAGACCCCTTCGGCAACCTCCACCATCGATTTCCGTATCTCTTCCAACCCCCGGCCGCGCCCGATTTGTTCCCCGAGGGTGCGATTACGGCTTTGAGGGCTGAGTCCGGTCACCAGAAGATCGCCCAGCCCGGCGAGACCAAAAGCCGTCTCCCGCTGTGCGCCCAGAGCTTCGGCGAGTGTTGCCATCTCCCCCAGGCCGACCGCCAGGATGGCGGCCTTGACGTTCAGGGACAGCTCCAGCCCGTCGGCGATACCGGATCCAATCGCCAGAATGTTCTTGAGCGCGCCGCAGAGCTCCAGGCCCGCCGGATCGCTCGATGGCAGGAGGCGGAAGAAAGGAAGCTCGAGGAGCTGTCGCGCCCGTTCCAGAGCTTTGGGGGATTCGGAGCCGATCGCAACCGCCGTGGGAACTCCGCGCACGAGCTCGCGGGCAATGGAAGGTCCCG
This sequence comes from uncultured bacterium, assembly GCA_965552745.1. Taxonomy (GTDB): domain Bacteria; phylum Acidobacteriota; class Polarisedimenticolia; order JAPUKU01; family JAPUKU01; genus JAPUKU01. The sequence goes on along the minus strand of CBEVTG010000111.1, from coordinate 592 downwards.
AGACCGCCGCCAGAGCGGGACGTCGTTCCTCGGGGATCTCCTGCTCGATCACCTCCAGCATGCGTTGCTGGGTCTCGGGGTCGAACCCTTTCGCCATGTCGACCAGGATCTGATCCCGGCTCACGTGGGCAGAGAGCGAGCGGGCAACCTTGCGCACGACGTGGGAGGGTACGGTGAGGCACAGCACCTCGGCTCCGCGCACGGCGTGCCCGAGATCGGTCGTCACCTCGACGCAGTCCGGGACGGTCTCTCCGGGAAGGTAGCGGAAGTTGTTGCGCTTATCCTGGATTGACTGCGCCACGTCCTCCTCGATGGTCCACAGAAGGGAGCCACGATCAGCCTTGCCCAGGATGATGGCCAGGGTCGTTCCCAGGTTACCGGCGCCCAGGATGGTGAGGGGGGGTCGCAAAGGGAATCTCCTCGCGTGAGGCGGGCCGAGTATAGCCACGCATCCTGGCAGAATCAACTGATTCGCCGGTCTTGCCGGTGGTCAGAACCGATGACAGGTCCTCCGGGGGTGCGGTTGTCCCCCGCTGCTATGGTTTGATACGATCGTGATCTTCCAGGCGAAGGTTTCTCGTATCTTTCGTCC
>CBEVTG010000110.1:0-6344 GCA_965552745.1 uncultured bacterium | reverse complement strand
GTAGCCATCGGGCGGAACCTGGATGCCCGATTCACCCTGGATCGGCTCGACCAGAAATCCGACCGTATCAGGAGTGATGGCGCGCTCAAGTGCCCCAGCGTCACCGTACGGAATGAGCGGGAAAGCACCGGGAGCGTAAGGACCAAAGTCTTCCCGGTACTGAGGCTCGGAAGAGAAGCCGACGATTGTCGTCGTGCGGCCATGGAAGTTGTCGTTGCAGGTAATGATCTGCGCCCGGTCGCGGCCCAGTCCACGGGAGCGCACGCCCCACATGCGGGCCGTCTTGATGGCCGTCTCCACGGCCTCGGCCCCGCTGTTCATGGGCAGGCACATCTCCTGTCCGGACAGGCGGCACAGCTTCTCACAGAAAGGACCGAACTGGTCGTTGTAAAAAGCACGCGATGTCAGGGTCAGCTTATCCGCCTGCTCCTTCATTGCGCCGACGATGCGCGGGTGGCGGTGTCCCTGATTGAGCGCCGAGTATGCCGAGAGCATGTCCAGATACCGCTTCCCGTCGAGGTCCCACACCCACACACCCTCGCCGCGCGTGAGCACGATGGGCAGGGGGTGGTAGTTATTGGCGCTGAACTGATCGGCCTGTTCGATGGAACGGGCCGTGGCGGGCTCGGAGGCAGATGAACGGGTCTCCCGTGCAGGAGAATTCATGGTGCATCTTCCTTTCCGCGCCGCGTTCAATCGCAGCGGCGCGAGCGAGGGGCCGATAATGGCGGCCGGGAACCGTGAGCCGAGGTCGGCCGGCTTTGCCGACCCGAGGCTTTTCGGAAATTTCATTGAATTCTATCGCACCCCGCGGTCGCTGCAAAGAGAGGCAGAACCCTTCAGCCCCCTAGGATAAGATGATAGTGAAAGCGAGCGTCGTTCCAGCCCACCAGCCGTGCCAGCCTGCTTCATCGCACACCCAGACCCCCGACGACTCCTGGAGTGGTTGCGCGAGGATCTCAAATCCCGTGCCGGTGGCGAAATCTCGCATCGATCCCATGTCCTGACGCCCAACAAACGCCTGGCCAGCCACTTGAGGCGCCGGCTCACCGAGCGGGGCGGCGCCTTTCTCGGGTTGAGAGTCATCGATTTGTGGACCCTGGTCTCGGAGCTGGCCGCGCCGGTGCCAGGTCCCGCCGCGCGCCTGGCTCCGGCGCCGCTGCTGCGCCAGGAAGTCCACGCCTGCCTGCGTAAGCAGAGTGGGCGCCTGGCCGCCGCTGCCGACCGCAGGCCCGGCCTGTCGGGCGCCCTGCTGGCGACATTCGGTGAGCTGAGAGAAGCGGGGGTCGGAGAACAGGAGGTCGGCCGCCTGCTCGCTGGTGCGGATGGCGATTCCGCCCCGGAAACGCTCCTTCTCTACCGCCGCTATCTCTCTGCCCTGCGCGATCTCGAGTGCGGCGGTTGGCTCGATCGCGCCGGATTCGTGCAGCGGGCCCTGCCTCAGGCGCCGGCCTGGGCGAAGAGAGCGGGTTCCGTGTACTTGTACGGCGCCTACGAGCTGATCGGAGTTCACCTGGCACTCCTTAGATCTCTCGAGGAACACACGAGGCTCACTGTCCTGTTGCCGCTCGACGTGCACAAGCGTCCCTGGTCCTACGGAGTGCGGTTTGCACAAGAATTTCTGCTCGGAAAAGACGAGACCATTGAAACCCTGGACTTGCCGCCAGTGGGATGCGGCGCGAAGGCGGCCACGAGTCTTTACGACGAGGAGGCATCCACGGCGCCGACGCTGAACGAGAGCACGCTCGAGCTGTTCCATACCCAGGGTGTTGAAGCGGAGCTGATGTCGGTGGCGCGCCGCATCCTCAACCTGCACCGCGGTGGAATGCCCCTGCGGGAGATCGGCGTGGTGGGACGCACCCTGTCGCCTTATGCCCCGTACCTCGAGCGGATCTTCGACACACACGGAATCCCCTTTGCCACCTCTGCGACGCAGCCGCTGGGTCGTTTCCCGGTGGCGGCGGCTGTTCGCGCCCTGCTACGCACGCTGGTGCTCGGGTTCCAGCGTGACGACCTGCTGGTACTTTTTCGATCCACCCTCTTCCGCTACCCGGAAGGACACCGCCCGCGCCCCGATGTGCTCGAGCGCTGGAGCGCGATGGCGAGCCTGCGCGGTGGCCTGTCGGCCTGGATCGAGGATCTGCCTCAGTGGCTCGCGAAGCGCCTGCCAAAGGACGCCAAGCATGTCTCAGAAGATCCCCGGGAGCGCGAGCGGTTCCTGAAAGAGATGGAGCGGGCGCTGGCCGATCAGGTGGCGATCTTGGGGGCGTTGGGTGATGAGGCGGTCCGATGGCGCGATTGCGCCACCCGTTCTGAACAGTTGGCATTCGTAGGGGATGTGCTGGCGCGCTGGCTGCACGGATTCCAGGATGGTGTGGAGCCCGACGCTTCGACCCGCGCGGTGCTAAAAATCCTTGAAGAACTGAGTGATGCCGCTGACCTCCGGTACGCAAAGAGGCCGGAAGCTGGTCTCGAGTGGTTCCTCGAATCCCTCGAGGGGTCTCTGGCAGCCAGTGAGCTTCCGGTGCGGGACGAAGATCGCGACGGCGTCCGGGTGCTGGACGGCATGCAGGCTCGCGGTCACGCGTTCAGGGCGCTGTTCATCATCGGTTTTAACGCGGGCGCCTTCCCCCGGAAACCCTCCGAGGATCCATTCCTTCCGGAAGCGTGGCGCCGGCGACTCCGCGCCGAGGAACGCCGACCGGTGCCGTTGCGGGACAACGTCGAGGAAGAGCATTTGATCCTCGCCACCTGGATGTCGTCGGCCGCAGAGCGGATCGTGGTGTCGTACCGGCGGGCCGACGAGAGCGGGCGAGCCGAGGTTCCGTCCTTCGCCCTCCGGGAGCTGGCACGGCTGCGGCTCGGAGCGCCGGACCCCGAACCCCTGCTGAATCTGGCAAGGCGCATTCCTGTGCACCCCAGGGACCGGCTCATCGAGTGGCAGAATCTCCCGGGCCTGATCTCTCCCTCCGAGGCTTCGCTCGTGGTGGCGCTGGGGAGCGGAAACCGCGCCGAACGGGTTCTCGCGCGGCTGCAGCACGAGCCGGAGAAGGCGGGTGCCGCGCTGGACGTGGCCCTCGAATGGGTGCGGCGGCGTGGCGATACCTGGGTAATGGAGGAAGGGTGCACGGAGCCGGTGCCGGCCGGGATGCTACCCAGGAGCTGGTCCGATTCGAGCCTGAAGAGGATGGCTCACTGCCCGCTTCGATTCTTTTTCGATCGCGTGCTGGGTGTGGAGTTCGTGCCGGAGGCTCTCGACGACGGCGTTTTCGATCCTCTCGATTGGGGCGCCCGCGTGCACGCGCTGCTCGAGGCTGTGTACCGCACGCTGGGGCGGGAGTCGCTGCTCGAGGCGCGGGCTGGAGAGCTGCGTTCCGAGGAGAAGGAGCGTTGCCTGGAACTCGTGGAGGGGGCCTGGAGTGATCAATTCGATGATCTTGGCCGCCGTATCTCGAGGCGTCTGCCGTTGCTATGGGAAGAGCGCTCCAGGAACTGGCGAGAGGCTCTGTCCGCGTTCGTGATCCGGGACCTGCGCTCCTGGCGCGCTCGAGATCTGGATCTTGTCGAGCTGGAGGGAGAGGGCACGATGCAGCTCCCTCCCATTGCGGGGGGGAGGGGATCGGCCCTCCCGCTCTACGGGAAAATGGACCGGGTTGCCCAGGATCCCCAGGGTGGAACCGTCATCTTCGACTACAAGACCGGCAAGAAGCTCGAAGCGGAGGCGAAGGCGCTGGAAATGCTTCGTGGCCTGCAGCTCCAGGGTCCTCTCTACTCATGGATGGAACAGGCGCGTGCCACGCGCCCGGAAACAACGATATCGGTAGAGTTTCTGGGCATCGGTCCGCATTATGAGGACGATCCCGAGAGCGCCCGGATCGTCCTGGATGCCGGCGATCTGGAGGGATGTCGCGCCGGGATCGAAGAGACGGTGCGCACGCTCGCGGGGTTGGCGGCGAACGGCCGGTTCCCGCTCCACCACCAGCGAGCCTGCATGTGGTGCGAGTTCGAGCTCGCCTGCCACCACCGGGAGCGCCCGGCGCGCCTTTCCGTCAGCAACGTGCGCGCGAACGCCGACTACTTTGACACATTGAAGAAGAGTACCCGGACGCCGATGCTCTCTGATGTGCGCGCGGGCGGTGAGAAGAAAGCCCGGGGGAAAGTATGACGCGCCCGCAGGTCATACCCGATGAGTCGGAACGCAGGCGCGCGGCGACCGAATTCGATCGGAATCTGGTCGTGAGCGCCGCTGCCGGAACCGGGAAAACCAGCCTGCTCGTGGAGAGGATCCTGAACGCCGTCGGATCGGGACGGTACCGTCTCGATCAACTGGCGGCCGTGACCTTCACACGCAAAGCGGCAGCCGAGATGCGCGAGCGCCTCGCGAAGGGTTTCCAGCGCCTGCACACGCTCGCGAGCACGATGCACAGCCCGGCCATTGGAGAGTCGCCCAAAGACGAAGCGGAGCGGGCGTATGCCTGGCTGAGATCGGAAGCGGAGGTGGACGCACCGCTGCTGGCGCGGCGGGCGCTGGATGCCCTGGAGGATCTTGACCGTTTCAACGCCTCCACAATTCACTCCTTCTGTGCGGAGGTTTTGAGGCGACACCCGATTGAGGCCGGCGTCGATCCAGCCTTTCAGCAGGACGAGGGTCCGCATTTCGACGAAATCTTCAGACGCCGGTGTCAGGAGTTTCTGGAGAGCGAGCTGGGTGAGGGAGCGCCGCACGCCGAACTCTGGCGGGAGGCGTTGCAGCTTTACTCTCTCGGGGAGATGGAGCAAGCCGCGCGTGCTCTCTGCGAATTCGGCATTCCCGATCCGGATCGCTGGCCCTCCGAAGACGACCCTCCGGCCCGCATGCTCGCGCCTCTCTTGACGCCCATCATCCAGGAAGCCACAAGCATCTTGTCGAAGGGAACCAACCTCTGGGGGCGTTTCGAGGACTGTCTGCGTTCCGTGATCGATCTGGCCGAAGCTTTTCAAGAGGGGGCCTGGGGAGGGGGCGCCGCGGACCCGCCGGCACTGGCTTTCGATGTGCTGGGCGACTCGAACACCCCGGCGGTTGGAAAGAAGGCGCTGGGGATCGACCCGGATCGGGCCAAGGAGTTCGCGAACTCGGCCCGTCGCAAGCTGCAGGCGCTCATGAACCTCGATGAGAATGCGTCGCGCAGTCTGATCGAGCCTCTACGCAGGCTGGTGAAGATTTTCCGGGAAGCCTACCTCGGCGCAGGCTGGGTTTCGTTCGAAGCGCTCTTGACTCTGACGCGAGACCTCCTGCGCGACCATCCCGATGTCCGCAAGTCTCTGCGCGAGCGCTACCGGCATTTTCTGGTTGATGAGTTTCAGGACACCAGCCCGGTGCAGTACGAGATCCTGTTCCGTCTGGCGGCCGCGGAACCGGTCGCTGCCGGTCAGGACGTGAATGGATTGAAGCTGGAAAACGGACGGCTGTTCATCGTTGGAGATCCAAAGCAATCGATTTATCGGTTCCGTAAGGCGGACATCAGCGCGTACGAGCGCGCCATGAACAACATTCTCAGAGATGGCGGGGAGCACCTCGACCTCACGGCCAACTTCCGCAGCGATCCACGGTTGATCGGTGCCCTCAACTTTGTCTTCGAAAAGGAATTCGCCGCTGACCGGGAGGATCCGCTCAATGCGGAAAACCAGTTCCAGCCCGAGTACCACCCGATGGCGCCCACACTTCCGGAAGGGCCCGCCGTGCACCCGGTTGAGATCTGGTCATGCAGTGCCGATCCTCACAATGTCGATGAGCGCCGGGCCGCAGAAGCGTGGGCTATCGCAGACTGGCTCGTGCACAACGCCGGAAGCGGCAAGGCCCATCCGTTCAGGGAGGTGGCAATTCTGTTCCGGGCCATGACCGGCGCCGCGGTTTATCTCGAGGCTTTGCGCCGGGCCTCGGTGCCGTTCGTTGTCGAGGGCGGCAAGGAGTTCCTGGGTCGTCCCGAGGTGAGGCATCTTCGTGCCCTGCTCACCTGTCTGGCCCGCCCGCACGACGGGGCGGCGGTGCTGGCATTCCTGCGCTCGCCCGCGGGTGGCGCCGGCGACCAGGATCTGCTGGAGCATGTCCGTGTTGGCGGCGGGTGGGGTCTCCAGGCGCCTCCCGCCGGATCACCCCGGCCTGTGCAGCGGGCTATCAAGTGGATCAAGAAGATGTTTGACGACATCCGGGAGCTTCCGGTTGACGAGCAGGTCAGTGTGATCCTGGGGCGCTCCGGGTTGGAGCTTGCCGAGGCGTCCCATCCTGACGGGGCGCAGGCATTCGCAAACCTCAAACGATACGCACTGGCCGTGGGAGATGCAGCCCGTGAGCAGGCGCTGTCGCT
>CBEVTG010000109.1:0-6429 GCA_965552745.1 uncultured bacterium | reverse complement strand
TCTGGACAATCCGTGGCGTTGGCGAAGTAGAACGAGATCCCGTCGTTGACCTCGAAACGGTCGAGAATATCGAAGAACACGGAATCATAGAACCGGCCCCAGTTGGCGAAGACCCGCGTACGGCCGTCGCCTGTGGGGTCGTAGGAGACACCCAATCGGGGCGCGATGTTTCCGTCATCGATTACCGACTGCTGCTGGTAGCGAAGTCCGACGTCAACCGAAACCCTGTCATCGAATAACGAGATCCGGTCCTGGATGAAAGCCGCAACTTCGGTCTCGTCACGCTCTATGTTTGCATCCGCTCCGAAATCAATGACGACGTACTGGTAGAGACCGTAGAGGTAACCCGCGCCGTAATCGATGGACCAGGAATCCTGCCTCTTGTTGGCGCGGTAATCCATGAAAGTGTAGTCCAGACCGCCTTTCAGCGTGTGCCGTCCCTGCATGTGGGTGAGGGTGCTGGATACACGATGGCGATCCCATGAGTTGTCGATATCGGCATAGAAGGCCCCGGTAAACAGACCGGTGAACGCGTCCTGCACAAAGGCGCCGCCGTTGGGTTCTTCCGGGCGGATGGCAAGGTAGCTGTGGTGCAGGAAGTACTGAGTCTCCAGGAAGGTGTCGGGGGAAAATATGTGAGTATCCCGTACCTGGAACAGATACCCGCCCTGAGACTGATTTCGGTTGGTTCCCTGAGTCACCGTCGGGACGAGCTCGATGTCCTCGAACTGGGCCGGGTCAGTGAACAGGTTGAAGACCATTTCGTTATCCTGGCTGACCTGCCAGTTGAGCTTGATCTGGAAGTTGTACCGATCTCCGGTGCGGAAATTGTCGACGTTGGCTCCGCTCTCGCTCTGCACCAGGCCGCCGAAATCTTCCTGCCAGTACTGGGCCGCCGCGAAAAGGAACAGCTTGTCCTTGATCAGGGGGCCGGAAGCCGAGAACTCGTGCCACTGCTGCTGCTGGTCAACGGGGTTGTTGTAGGTGCGGGCCCCGCCCAGAGAGGCCTCGAGATCATTGATCTCGCTCTGGTTCGAGGTGAACGATGCGTTACGCAGAAAGCCGGAATACATGTACTGCCACTCGTTGGTTCCGGAGCGCGTGATGGCATTCAGTATCCCGGAGGATTGTTCACCGTACTCGGCCTGGAAACCGCCGCTGATCACCTCGAATCGCTCAATAGCGTTCTGGTTCAGGTTCAGGGCGAAGCGGCCGGTGTCGACGCCGTTGACAGTGGCGCCGTCGATCCGGTAGCCGAGCTGGTAAGTCGTGCCTCCGTGCAGGTGATACTGCGCTTCCGTGCTTCCGCTGTGGTTGGTAACGCCGGGGAAGATGGAGAACGTCTGCTGGTAGCGGCGCTCGGATAGCGGCAGGGCGTTCATATAATCCGCGTCGATGACTTCCCGGCTCTGAGTGCTGCGGGTGTCGATGAGGTTCTGCTCGGCGACAACCGTCACGCGCTCGATCAGCCCCTCGAAGAGGGCCATCTCGAAGTTTCGCGTCTCGCCCGCGTTCAGTACGATATCGGTGGTGACGTACGACTGGTATCCGACGAGGTCGGCCTTGAGCATGTAGCGGCCGATCGGCAGGGCGGGGAAGCGGAATTTCCCATCATCGTTAGTGACCGCAGCACGCGGGCCGAAAAGTGCGGGCCCCTCGAGGGTGACGGTGGTACCGGGCAGAGAACGCCCTCGCCCGTCGAGAATGGTCCCCTCAATCTGGCCGCTGATGTTGGCTTGGGCCAGAAGCGGGCTTCCAGTCGTGGCTGCAACAAGAGTGAAGGCGAGCGCTGCGAAGAATGTTTTCCGTCCCATAATCCCTCAGTTTCCGGCGCTCGATGCCTGCCGTCGTCGGGTCGCGGCCGAGGGCCGCATTCAACAGATCGCCAGCGAGCGCGCTTACTTATCTGGGACGGAATTTAGGGTCGTGCAGGGTAAAGTCAAGAAGACGAAGAGAAAGTACGCAGCAGCATCAGCGAGGCCGACAACCAGATCGGGCAGGCCCCCAGCGCGACGCTCAGCACGCCGCGAACAGGCATGTCTCCGATCCACAGGTGTCGGATTCCTGACAGGCAGGCCACCGTTCCCAGAACGGCTGCGGCGGCCAGGAGCACGAGCGGTCCAATCCAGGCTCCCAGGAAGGAGGCCTGTGAGAGAGAAGCATCGCGGGGTGCCAACAGCACGAACAGGCACAGCACTCCGAGAGCTGCCAGCGCGCTCCGGGCTCCGGGCACGAGCTGCGAAAGCAGGCCGCCGCGAGACCTTTTCCGGGAACGGAAGGGGCCGTCTGCCAGGAGGGTAGGATCGTCCAGGCGGGAGGATCTCACCGCTGCCCGGCCTCCTCGGGACCCTGCACCAGTCTGCCTCCTACCAGCACTGTGTCCCGGTCGGGGTGCCCGCGGTTGGAGGAGAAGCTCCGGCGGCCCAGGTACTGGTGCGGGGGGTGGTCGAAGTTTCCGTCCCGGCCCGGGCTGGCAATCATATAGTGCTCGTCACGACCCCGGCCGACGCGGTAGTAGAGAACGTGGTTACCCCAGGCGTCGATTGGATCTCCTTCAGCATCACTGAAGCCTTCGGGCACCTCCAGGGCGAAATCGTTCAGTTCCATTGGCAGGAAACCACGCGCTTCCCTGAACATCTCCACCTGACGTGCCACGTGCTCGATCACCTGTTGAGTGTTCTCCTGCCGTCTCAGATCGTTCAGATCGAGCATGAGTCGCACGAGGACAAGACCCGCAACAAGAAGGATGAGCAGGATGCCGATCAGGTAGCGCTGTAGCCGGTCCATGAGTCAGCGTGAGCCGGCACGCTCCCGCAGGGCCCCCAGGATATGATCATGAATTCCTCCGAAAGGCCCGTTCGACATGATCAGTACAACCGCGCCCGGCTGCGCTTCGGCGATGACGGTACGAATGATGTCCTCGAGCTCGAGAAGGTACCGCGCGTTCAGGCTACGCGCCTGCAAGTCCCCGATGAGTTGCTCCGGAGAGAATCTCTTGCCCTCCGGTGCGCGCTCCGGCTGATTCACTGCGGCGACGAGCACGAAGTCGGCGCTGTCGAAAGCCGCCGCGTATTCCTTCTGGAACACGTCCCGTCGGCTGGTGTTGGTGCGTGGCTCGAAAATCGCCCACAGCGGCGATCCTGGAAACTGTGTACGCACGGCGGTGATGGTTTCACGCACGGCCGTCGGGTGATGAGCAAAATCGTCGATCACGGTTACGCTATCTTCAACGCCGCGGATTTCCTGGCGGCGCTTCACACCACGGAACTCACTGAGGGCCTTTCCCATACAATCTGCAGAGGCTCCCGCTTCCCGGGCGGCAGCCAGAGCGGCGAGCATATTTCTCATGTTGTGAGCTCCGTGCAGTGGAGAACGCAAGCGGCTCCAGACCTTCCCATGGTCGCTCACCTCGAAATCCACGAAATTGTTTCCGGAGCCAAGAACCTTGCCGCGCCAGACCGCGTTCTCACCGATTCCGTAAGCGAGGCTCCGGGACCGTGTTCGCTGGGACACCGCGGTGGCCCGCGAATCGTCGGAGCAATAGCACAGGAGCCCCGCGGCCGGGATTAGTTCGACGAAACGCGAGAAGGTGGCTTCGAGGGCGGCCAGATCAGAAAACATCTCTGCGTGGTCATACTCGATGCTGGTCAGGATAGCGGTCTGCGGGCGGTAGTGCAGAAACTTAGAGTCCTTGTCGAAGAATGAGGTTTCGTACTCATCCCCTTCAATCACGAACGGGCGTCCGGTACCCAGTTTGTAAGAGCGGCCGAAGTTCGGGAGCATACCCCCCACCAGAAAACCGGGGTCGAGGCCTGCACTTTCCAGCAGCCACGCCAGGATCGCTGCGGTGGTGGTTTTTCCGTGAGTGCCCGCAACCACGATCGGCGTGCGTCCATCGAGGAAATGCTCGGCGAGAGCCTGAGGCATGCTGCAGTAGGTGAGTCCGCGCTCGACAGCGGCCCGGGCCTCGGGATGATCGGCGGAGGCGATGTTGCCGATGACCACGAGGTCCGGCTTCCAGTCAAGGTTTTCGGGTCGAAACCCGGTGAAAACCTGCACCCCGAGCGATGTCACCTGTTCGCTCATGGGCGGAAAAAGAGGGCCGTCGGAGCCGCGGACCTCGTGGCCCGCTTCGACGAAAAGGCCCGCGAGAGAGCACATGCCTGTTCCGCCGATTCCTATGAGGTGGATCTTCATTTCAGCCGCAGCCCGGTGCTTTGAAAGTTCGCCTCGAAGACACGCGGAGTCAAGGGAGGCCGATTCCCGTACCCTTACTCGGGGTGAGCGCCGGCGCTCGCGCCAGGATTGGGAAGCTGCGCGCGAAACTAACCAGCCCCCAGGCCAGTGCCAGAAGCGCTACCAGGATGAATACCGGTGGCAGAAAGCCCCGCCCCAGGGTGTCCATCTCTCCCACCGCCGGGATCGGCACCAGCTCGAGAACGAGCAGCGCCGTCAGGTTGTTCGCACAATGGAGTGCAACGGCGTAACCGATCCGCCGCGAACGGTGAGTCAGCCAGCCCAGCAACAGGGCGAGCTGGAATGCCGCCACCCCCTGCCAGGGATTAAGATGATAAACCGCGAATAGCAGGGCCGTAGCAGTGATCCCGCTTCGGGGACCGTAGCGCCGTACGAGCCCCTGCTGGATGAGACCCCGGAAGAGAAACTCCTCTGACACCGGTCCTAAAACTCCTGCCAGAAGCAGGGTGATCAGGCGCTCAGACGTGCTCCCGGGGCCGCTGATCCGTTCCATGAGCTCGAGAAAGAACGCAGGCGGAGGCCACAGCAGGTGGGTCAAGCCCACGAGCTGAGAATCCACACTCAGCGCCCCGAGCAGGATAGGCGCGAGCGCGCTCCAGCCGGCGCCCGTGTGCCGGCCGAGACTCAGTGTGTTGCGGAGAGATGGTCTGCTCACCAGCAGGCCCAGTCCGAGCGCGGCCGCTGAACCGAGAACACTGCTTGCCAGCACGGGGATCGTGAAGGGCAACTCCGAGGTTTCGAGCAGGCCCAGCACACCGACCATCGTGGCCAACCCGAACATGAGCAGACCGAGCGATTGCGCGAGGCCGGGAAATGCAAGCATGGCGGTGGGTGAGTGCTGCCAGAGTATAATACGCTACTTCCGGCTTCGGCATATGGAACCTCAAACACACCCCGTTCTCATCCTCAGCCGCCGCGATATCGAGAAAGTGGTCACCATCAGCGATGCAATCGAGTCTGTGGAAGCAGCGTTTCGCGAACATGGGCTCGGGCACGCCACCATGCCGGCCAAGGTCTATCTGGACTTGCCGGAGCACAAAGGGGACTTCAGAGCGATGCCCGCCTACCTTCCAAACTTGAACGTGGCCGGCATCAAATGGGTCAACTCTCATCCCGAAAACCGCTCCCGAGGCTTGCCGAGTGTCATGGCGCTGACCATCCTGAGTGATCCCGCCACAGCCCTCCCCATGGCTCTTCTCGACGCGACCTACCTGACTCTGGTGCGCACCGGGGCGGGTGGTGGTGTCGCCGCGGGACGCCTGGCCCGAGCGGGCTCGAGTCACCTGGCCCTGGTGGGTTGCGGTGTGCAGGCGAAAGCTCAGGCGGAGGCGCTGCGGTGCGTGCTGCCGATCCAGGAGGCTACCCTCTACGACCTGCGTCAGGAGACGGCCCGGGCTCTGCAGGCCGACATGGAGAGTTGGGGAATGAAAGTGCGCCTGGCACCGTCGCCCCGGGAGTGCGTTCAGGAAGCGGACATCGTGGTCACGGCCACGCCGGCTCGTCAGCCGGTGGTGAAGGCGGACTGGATCCGGCCGGGAACCCATATCAACGCCATCGGTGCCGACGCACCCGGTAAGCAGGAGATCGAATCGGCGCTGCTCGAACGGGCCAGGATCGTGGTCGATGATATGGAGCAGGCTTTCCACAGCGGCGAGGTCAATGTACCTCTGAAAGATGGGACCTTGAAGCCGGAGCAGATTGATGCCACGCTCGGTGAGGTCGTTGCGGGCAAGAAGCCGGGCCGCCGAAACGACGAGGAGATCACTCTGTTCGATTCCACGGGCCTGGCCATCCAGGACCTGTGCGTCTCTCGCCTGGCATTCGATCGCTGCCGTGAACGTGGCCTGGGGACGGCGGTCGACCTGCTGGGGCTCTAAAGCAAGCCTCCCGCTTCAGCTGGTCAATGCGGCCATCAGGCCCGGGGCTGCACGGGCAACCTCGAATCCAATTCTCAGCAGAACCGCAAACCACAGCGTGCGCCAGCGCTCGTAACCCAGCACGCAACCGAGACCCAGTGCAGTCTGCACCACAAACGATTGTGCCGCCGGCCACAGGCAGGGGTCGATCCCGCATTCGGTGAGACGGGCGTGCAGGCAGGCGTTGGCCAGGGCGCAGCAGAGGGCCGCCGGCAGAATCCTGCTGCTACGGCGCAGGGTGGCATACAGAAGCCCG
>CBEVTG010000108.1:0-6454 GCA_965552745.1 uncultured bacterium | reverse complement strand
TATTGGGGGCTCAACCAGTTCATCACGCAGAGAGCGCTCGCGGCGCGCACCCTCAGGCAGGGACAGCTCGGAATCATGTTCGCCGCGACCCTCAAGCTGTTCATCCCGTTCATCATCATCTTTCCCGGTATCATGGCGTTTCAGCTCTACCATGCCGAGCTCACAGGTCCCGGTGCGACCACGGATGCGGCCTATCCGCTGCTGATCCGAAACCTGGTACCGGTTGGACTACGAGGGTTCATCTTTGCGGCGATCTCCGGAGCCGTGATCAGCACGCTGGCCTCGATGCTCAACTCCGTGTCGACCATTCTGACTATGGATCTCTACAAGAGGCACTGGAACAGGGATGCTTCTTCGAGCGCGATCGTAAAAATCGGACGGATTTCCACGCTGATTTTTGTGATCATTGTCTGCCTGATTGCTCCCAGCCTCGGCAACCCGCGCTTCCATGGGATCTTCACCTACATCCAGGAGTTTCAGGGCTATATCTCTCCCGGAATCCTCGCAGCGTTCGTTTTTGGCCTTTTCTTCAAGCGCGCACCGGCGGCGGCAGGAGTGACCGCGTTGCTTCTTTGCGTTCCGGTATACGGCTTCCTCCATTGGAAGTTCGGTGAAATTGCATTTCTTAATCGCATGGCGATTACTTTTGCCGTGACGATGGCCGCCATGTGGCTCATCACCCTCTGGAGGCCGCTACCGCAGCCCATAGTCATGCCGGTCAGAGAAGGCTTTGACATGACTGCTTCCGCTTCCGTCAAGTGGTATGGGGGTGTGTTGATCCTGGCGACCGTGGCTCTCTACGCCCTCTTCTGGTAGATCTATCCGCATGCCAAAGCGTACGATGCATGGCTGGAGGGAACACCCCCACCGCCGCCTGAACCCGTTGACCGGGGAGTGGGTGCTGGTGTCTCCGCAACGCACCCTCCGGCCCTGGCAGGGGAAGAAAGAGAAAAAATCACGCGCAGAACAGCTCAGGCATGACCCGAAGTGCTATCTGTGCCCGGGAAATCCACGTGCGGACGGTGCAAAGAACCCGGATTACACGCACACGTTTGTATTCGACAATGATTACGCGGCGCTGCTTCCCGAGGTCTTTCCGGAAGAGGTTGACAAGGGCGGGCTGATCGTCGCCCGGTCCGAATCAGGTGTCTGCCGCGTGGTATGTTTTTCGCCCCGGCACGATCTGGCGATCTCCCGAATGGATCTCGATCAGATCCGCCGTGTGGTTGATGTCTGGGTGGAACAGCATCGGGATCTGGCGCGGCGGTCATCGATCCGCCACGTCCAGATTTTCGAAAACCGTGGCGCTTTGATGGGATGCAGCAATCCCCATCCGCACTGCCAGATCTGGGCCAACGAAACGATTCCTGATCAGGCGAGGAAAGAAACGGAATCGTTCGAGAATCACCTGAAGAAACGCGGCTCGTGCCTGCTCTGCCACTATCTGGATCTGGAGAGCTCAGAAGGGGAGAGGATCATCTTTCAGAACGATGGATTCACGGCCCTGGTTCCATTCTGGGCGGTGTGGCCGTATGAGACCCTGGTTCTCAGCAGGCGACACGTGGCGGATCTGGATCAAATGTCTGATTCTGAGCGCGATGATCTGGCAGATGTTCTCAGACGCCTGACGATTCGCTACGATGGTCTGTTTCAGTCGCCCTTCCCGTATTCCATGGGGTTTCATCAGCAGCCGACCGACGGAGCCTCACACCCCGGGTGGCACCTCCACCTTCATTTTTACCCGCCGCTTCTCCGCTCGGCAACCGTCAAGAAGTTCATGGTTGGCTACGAGATGCTCGCATCTCCCCAGCGGGATATCACGCCCGAGGCGGCCGCGGAGAAGCTGCGGGCTATTGCCGATGGGGCTGTCGAGGAAACGTAAGAGGGAGTTCAGATAGATCTGGAGCTCACGCCCTGCGAGGGGACGCAAGTATAAATGATGGGTTCCCTGCCGGTCTTCTGCTCATAACCCCGGGAAACCTCTTTCTGGAAGCGCTCCACTTCCTCTGTTCGGACCAGATTCACGGTACATCCGCCAAAGCCGGCGCCGGTCATGCGCGCGCCCAGGATTCCGGTCTGGGCTCTGGCCAGGTCAACGAGAAGATCCAGCTCACGGCAGCTGACCTGGTAGTCGTTCTTCAGGCTCTCGTGGGACTGGTAGAGCAGGTCACCGAAAGAACCTATGTGGTTCGTCTTAAGGAGTTCCACTCCCCGCAGAACCCGCTCGTTCTCCGAGATGACGTGATGTGCTGCCCTGTAGTGATGTTCCGATAGCAGGGATCGATTCTCCTCGAGCTGATCGAGCCGCACATCGCGGAGTGCTTTGATGCCTCCCAGACGTGGCTGCAGGAGGCTGACGGTCTCCTCGCACGCGGCACGCCTCTTGTTGTATTCCGATGCGCCCAGCGTGCGCTGAACCCTGCTGTCGCAGACGACGATTTTTGCGTCGAAGCGAATCGGCACCAGCGAGAAGGAGAGATCGCGGCAATCGAGAAACAGCGCCGTGCCCTTCTGCGCGAGCGTCGAGATGAACTGATCCATGATGCCGCACTGAACCCCTACAAACTCCCTCTCGGCCGCCTGGCACAGAAGAGCCATTTCTGTCTTTTCGATCTCGAACCCGCCAAGCACCCGGACGGCCTCGGCCACGGCCACCTCCAGCGCGGCAGAGCTGCTCAGTCCCGCCCCGATCGGCACGTTCCCCGAGATGAGCAGATTCATCCCCGGGACCTCGAATCCCCGCTTCCGGTACTCGGACACAACCCCCCGGAGATAGTTGCTCCAGGTGGCTCCGGAGTCACTTCCGAAATCGCTCAGATCGAAGGTTGATTTCTGCGCGAAATCGGCCGAGCAGGCGTGGACCTGGCGGTCGTCTCGCGGGGCAGCCAGAACCTGGATTTCCCGATCGATGGCGGCGGGAAACACGAAGCCGTCGTTATAATCCGTGTGCTCTCCAAGCAGGTTGACCCGGCCGGGAGCCCGGACGCTCACCCGGGCGGTGCTCGAGAACTCCTGCTCGAACCTGCGGGCGAGCTGCTCTTCGGTGAGCATGGGCATGGGAAGTGGAAAGAGTACCCTTTTATTTTGCCTCTGAAAAGACCTGGAGCCTCCCTGCCTGTAGCCGGGTTCTTGTCCGGAATTGAAACTTGAAGCATACTGCGCCGATCAGATCCAGATTTCGTCGTGGTTCCCTGGAGTTCGGGGATCCGCACAACCCGGTCGCTCGTTGCTCTGGCCAACATCGTCCCGTCCATGCTCATGACGGGGTATTACAATGCCGCTCGGTCTTCAACACGGGAGGAGAGGGAATGAGTCAATGGATGGTCCGGGGGGTCTTCGGATTCATGCTTCTGGCGGTGACCGGGCCCGCGCCAGGAGCGGAGCATCGCCTCGATTGGGAAAACCCCGAAATCATCGGCCGCAATAAGCTGCCTCCGCACGCTTTCTTCCGCGCCTATCCTTCCAGTGACCGGGCTCTCTCGGGCGGTGACTCGCCGTTTGTCCGCTCGCTGAATGGACCGTGGCGTTTCCACTGGGTGAAACGGCCTTCGGAACGTCCCATCGGTTTTCACGAGACGGACTACGACGACAGTGGCTGGAATGAGATCCCGGTGCCTTCCAACTGGCAGCTTCACGGGCATGGCATTCCGATCTATACCAATGTTCAGTACCCGTTCGGACGGCCCAACCCGCCGTTCATCCCTCATGACAATAATCCGGTCGGTTCGTACCGCAGGACCTTCAGCCTGCCCTCGAGCTGGAAGGAACGCAGGGTGATTCTTCATTTCGCAGGAGTCGAGTCGGCTTTTTATGTATGGCTGAACGGTCAGGAAGTGGGGTACAGCCAGGGAAGCCGGACTCCGGCAGAGTTCGATGTGACGCGGTACCTGAAAAAGGGAAAGAACCAGATCGCTGTCGAGGTCTATCGCTGGTCCGACGGCTCGTACATCGAGGATCAGGATTTCTGGAGGTTGAGCGGCATTTTTCGGGATGTGTTCCTGGTCTCGACCGCAGACACTCATCTGTGGGACTACTGGGTGCGCACGGATCTGGATGAACAGTACCGCGATGCCGATCTCAACCTGACGGCTGAGGTGGGGAACAGCTCTTCGGATCCGGCCCGGGGCGCTCTCGAAGTCACGCTCCTGGACGGAAACGGCGAAGAAGTTGTCCCTGCCAGTCACGTTGAATATTCCGTCGCGCCCGATAGTCGTACCTCTGTCGAATTCTCCCGGACCGTCCGCAACCCGGCAAAATGGTCGGCGGAGTCTCCCGAGCTCTACACCCTTCTCTTGACGCTGAGGGATGAGGGCGGGAAGGTTCTGGAGGTCGTCTCTCAAGACGTCGGATTCCGGGAGGTGGAGATTCGCGACGGCCGGTTGAGAGTCAACGGTGTCCCGATAGTGCTCAAAGGGGTCAACCGCCACGAGCACGACCCCGACACCGGACACACGATGGATACCGAGTCCATGGTTCGCGATATTCGGTTGATGAAGACCCACAACATCAACGCGGTCCGGACCAGTCACTACCCGGATACGCCCGAATGGTATGACATGTGCGATCGGTTCGGCCTGTACCTGATCGACGAAGCGAACATCGAATCCCACGGGATCGGCTACGAGCCCGAAGACACTCTGGGTAACAAGCCGCAGTGGGGAGCGGCTCATATGGATCGGACCGTCAGTATGGTCGAACGGGATAAGAATCACCCTTCGATCATCATCTGGTCTCTGGGAAACGAGGCGGGGGACGGGGTGAACTTCAAAGCTACCAGTGACTGGATACACCGGCGGGACCCGAGCCGTCCCGTACAGTACGAGCAGGCCGCATCCCGGTCTCACACTGACATCGTGGTGCCCATGTACGAACGGATCGATCAAATGATCCATTACGCCGAGAACCACGATGATCGTCCGATGATCCTGTGCGAGTACGCCCACGCCATGGGAAACAGCGTGGGGAACCTGAAGGAATACTGGGACGCCATCGACAGATACCCTCAACTGCAGGGCGGGTTCATCTGGGACTGGGTGGACCAGGGTCTGCGCAGCCAAACCAAGGATGGGAAAGAGTTCCTGGCCTACGGGGGTGATTTCGGCCCTCCGGAGACCCCCAGCGACGGCAACTTCTGCATGAACGGACTGGTCAGCGCCGATCGGGTACCCCACCCCAGCCTTCACGAAGTCAAGAAGGTGTACCAGTACGTCGACATCGAGGCGGACGACCTGGCGAACGGCCGCGTCCGGATATCCAATAAATACGCGTTTCTGGATCTGGGGGATCTAGAGGCAAGCTGGGAGGTCAGGGCGGAAGATCGCAAGATGCAGGGAGGCATTCTGAGCGATCTCCAGATGCCGGCCGGTGAGAGCCGGGTCGTGGAAATTCCCATGCAGAGGCTTGAGCCGGAGCCGGGCGTGGAGCACTGGCTCGTGCTGAGCTTCCGACTGCGGGAGGATCTCCCTTGGGCGCCGGCCGGCCATGAGGTGGCCTGGGAGCAGTTCGCGCTGTCTTTCCCCGCGGAGGACACCCGGGGCGGAGCAGTGGATCTACCTCCCATCGAAATGAGCGAATCGGGATATTTGGTCACGCTCACCGGAGAGAGTTTCATGCTCGAGCTCAACAAGAAGAAGGGCACGATCGAAACACTGCGGTACGGGAGCACGGATCTGATCCGGACCGGCCCCAGGCCAAACTTCTGGAGAGCGCCCATCGATAACGACATCGGAAACGGCATGCCGGATCGTCTTCGGGTGTGGAGGGATGCCGGCGACGACTGGAGCGTGGGATCAATCGCAAGCCGGCTATCGCCGGGAGAGGTGAAGATCGATGTCGACGGCTATCTCTCGCGTGTGCGGAGCCGTTACAGGGCCGAGTACCGGGTGTTCGGGGACGGTGAGATCCGCATCTCGGTCTCGTTCGTCCCGGGCGATACCGATCTTCCCGATCTTCCCAGGTTCGGCATGCAGATGACCCTGCCGGGAGAGTTCCAGAACATCGAGTGGTACGGACGGGGGCCGCACGAGACGTACCGGGACCGAAAGACGAGCGGCAGGGTGGATCGGTTCAGCGGAACGGTCGATGAGCAGTTCGTGGAGTACTCCCGGCCGCAGGAGAACGGCAACAAGAGCGATGTACGCTGGGCTCTGCTGACCAATGCGGATGGCATGGGTCTCCTGGCGGTCGGCCGACCGTTGCTCGAGATGAGCGCCTGGAACTACAGGCTCGAGGACATGGAGAACGTGCGCCACCACTATATGATGACGCGGCGGCCGTTCGTGACCCTGAACCTCGACCTGGGGCAGATGGGCGTGGGGGGCGACAACAGCTGGGGTGCGTGGACGCACGCGAAGTACCGTCTGCCTTCCCGGGCGTACTCCTATTCATTCAGCCTGGTGCCGTACTCGAAGCAGCGGGGTGATGCGATGCAGGTGGCCAGGGAGATTCGCCTCCG
>CBEVTG010000107.1:0-6468 GCA_965552745.1 uncultured bacterium | reverse complement strand
CCCCGATGCCCAGCGCGCCTGAACCTTCGGCCACCAGGCGGTGTTGTTTGAACAGCAGGCGGATCGATTCTTCGATCTCCGTTTCGGTGAGCAACACGATCTCATCCACGTATCGCTGACAGAGTTCCAGGGTGATGCTGTCCAGATCCACGCCGCCGGCGCAGGTGTCCGCCAGCGTCGGTTGGGTTTCCATCTCGACGATCTTGTTGGCTCGCATCGATTCATACATAACGGGGGAGTTCGCCGGAGAGACACCAAAGGCTTTCACATCGGAGTTGTGAGACTTCAGCCACCCCGCCGACCCGGTCAGCAATCCACCCGCCCCGCAAGCGAAGAAGGCCGCATCCAGATCGGGAAGTTGCTGGGAAATCTCGTAGCCGCAGGTTCCCTGACCGCCGACCACGAAGGGATCGTTATATGGCGACACGTAGATCTTGTCTTCTTCCTCCGCCACCCGCCGGGCCTCCTTCTCCGCATCCCAGGCAACTTCACCGAAAATGACCAGATCCAGGCCATGGGCCCTTAACAGTTCCAGACGTGATGATTCAAGATCCTTGGCCACGTAGATTGTGGCGCGGTGTTTTCGAATGCGCATGGCCTCGGCAACCGCCAAGGCGTAGTTTCCCGTCGAGGCCGTGACCACCCCTTTGTTCAGTTCTACCTCCGTGAGCGTCAGGATCTTGTTGATCGCACCGCGAAACTTGAAGGAGGAGGTTCTCTGCATCAAATCCAACTTGAGCCAGACATCCCCTTCGATCCGATCGCTCAGATAGCGAGAGTACTCAAGTGGTGTGGGCGAAAGGTAGTCCTGGCATCTCTCGTGCGCCTCCAGCACCAGTTGAGGTACATCGAGTTGTAATTGGCTTTCGGTTGTCATGTTTGATCTCCCGACTGCCGAACATGATCGACCATCTTGGCGATCTGGATGTCCTGGATTGCGACTCCGGTTAGATCCGCCACCGTGATCTGGTCCTTGCCGGTTCGACCGATTTCGGGGTTCTTGATCACGTTGCCCAATTCAAGAATGGAACCCTCTTTGATCTTACTATCTTTCACCGCATGAAAGCATTCACCGTGATCGATACATTGTGAAACGCTGTCCGCCACGACTCGATCGGCCTTTGCCAAGAGCTCGGCCTCCAGCTCCTGTTTCCCGTGATCATCCGATCCCATGGCGGTGATATGCGTTCCCTTTTGGACCTGTGCGGCCCGAATCAAAGGTTCTCTGGCCGATGTTGTGGTTACGATGAGGTTGCATCGCGAAACTAGCTCATCCATTTTCGTCGCCACTTTGAGGTCCAATCCCCAATCCCGTATAGTTTCCTTCCCCTGGAGATCCTCAATCATTCTTTGTGCTTTCTTCGCATCTCTACCCCATATGAGACAGCTCTTACAGTCAACCACATCCCTCAACATTTCGAGTTGCAACCTTGCCTGCACGCCGGTGCCGACGATCCCGATGTGGTGGATGTTTTTTGGAGCCAGATGCTTTGCGGCTACCGCCCCGGCCGCCGCGGTGCGCATATCGGTGAGCCAGCACTCGTCCAGTAGAATCAGCTTGGGCTCTCCGGTCTTCTGACTGAAAACCAGAATTAATCCATTGCTGGCCGGCAGGCCCAGCTTGGGGTTGTCGTAGAACCCGGATGCCATCTTCAGGACGTAGCATTCGTCACCGGTTACGAAACCATATTTGATATGAACATCACCTGGAGGTTGGTCGAAATGCAAGAAACCAACGGGCGGAACGACCACCTTACCTTCGGAATAGAGAACAAACCCAGCCTCGATCTCCTGGATCAGCTGTGGGGTGTCTATCAGACGCTTGATCTCATCGAGTTTGAGTACTTTAGTCACCGCCATTGGTCGGCCTCCTTTGAGTGGTCCAGTTTGAATGTTAGTGTATGACCGGCCTGGGACCCATCGGAACGATGGTGTCCGGGGCAGGTGGGCGGTAGCCCAAAGCACTGTGCAGTCTCTTTGTAGGGAATTCTATCACCTCTCTGGCCATCAGAGCGGAGCGCATGGGTCCGCGGGGTCGCCCGATCGCCGACCCCTAGATCGGCAGGCTCCTCGCGGGCCCGCTCATGCGGCGGCGCGCCCCACGGCAAACACCTCAGCGACATCCACGGGAGCTTCGAGACAGCACGCCGCAAGGCGGGCTTGGGATCGGACGTGACGTTCCACACGCTGCGTCACACGTTCGCCCCCTGGTTCGTCATCAGGGGCGGCGAGTGGGGTGAGATTCATTGGTCCCCCACCGGACTCAGACAGTCACAAATCGGTCACAAATGCCTGATCCGGCCAGGATCAGGATCTGTTAAGCTACTGATTCTTAAACTTGGAAGCGAAAGGGAGCTGGTGTTCCCCTCGGACTTCAAATCCGCAGTGACCTCGCTCTGGCGGGGTTGGGTGGGTTCGATTCCCATCCGCTTCCGCCAATTCTGAGCGGGATCGGTGCGATGAGAAGGAGCGGAATCTGCCTGCTGGGGCTGGCCGCGCTGCTCGCCTGCGGCAACCCGCCCGCCATCGACGACTCGAAGCTCGTCGATCTCACTTACCCGTTGGGTGAAGACACGATTTTCTGGCCCACCTCTCCGCCCTTTCGGTTTGAATCACGATCCGCCGGCAAGGTGGAGGCCGGCTACTGGTACGCCGCCAACGTGTTCACGACCGCCGAGCACGGCGGCACCCACCTCGACGCACCGTTTCATTTTGCCGAGCACGGCTGGAAGGTGGATGACATTCCGGTGTCACGATTCATTGGCCCCGCGTGCGTGATCGATGTGGCTGAGAAAGCGGCCGCGGATCGCGATTACCGTGTCACCACCGGCGACATCGTGGCCTGGGAGTCGGAGCACGGACGGCTGCCGGAGGGTGCGATCGTCCTGGTGCGAACCGGCTGGGGAAGGTACTGGGGGGATCGGCGCGCCTACCTGGGTGACGACACGCCGGGCAACGATAAAAACCTGCACTTCCCGGGGCTGTCAGAGGAAGCGGCCCGCATGCTGGCGCAGGACCGGACGGTGGACGCGGTGGGAATCGACACGGCCAGCATCGACGCCGGACCGTCGGCCGATTTCATCGCCCACCAGGTCCTGTTTGAAGCCAACGTGCCGGCCTTCGAGAACCTCGCCAACCTCGACAGGCTCCCCGAATCTGGCGCCACACTCATCGCCCTGCCCTCCCGTATCGCGGGGGGCAGCGGTGGCCCGCTGAGGGCGGTGGCGCTGCTTCCCTAGCTTGACACCGTCAATACAAGAGATCAGGAACTCGCCGGCGGCGGATCAGCGGCAGGCTTCGGGGCGCTGCTCAAGCGCAGGGCTCGGATGCGGCGCCGCGTGACCTCGATCACCTCCAGGGTACGGCCGTCGACATCCACACGGTCGCCGACCCGGGCCATGCGGCCCAGCCGTGAGAGCACCAGCCCCGCCACCGTAGCCTCACCGCTCTTCCCCACCGCCAGGCCGAAGCGGTGTGCAAACTCGTGCAGGGACATGCCGCCGTCGATCCGGAACGAGCCGTCGGTGAGCTTGTGGACGCGCGGGCTCTCACGATCGTACTCGTCCTGAATCTCGCCCACGAGCTCCTCGATGACATCCTCCAGCGTCACCACCCCGGCCATGACGCCGTATTCATCGACAATGATCGCCATATGCACCTTCCGCTGCTGGAACTCCACGAGCAGATCTTCCAGCGGCTTGCTCTCGGGAACGTAGAGCACGTCACGCTTCAGCGCCAGAAGAGCGGGGCCATCGAGCTCCTCCGTGGACCACAGCAGATCCTTGACGTTGATGAGGCCGACAATCGTGTCGAGCCCCTTTTCGCACATCGGCAGCCGCGTGTGGCCCGAATTCTGAATCACCTCGAGGTTCTCCTGGAAGCTCCGCTCCAGACTCAGATAATTCACTTCGCTGCGGGCCACCATGACCTGCTTGGCCGTGCGGTGCGGAAAGTTGAAGTACTTGCGCAGCAGCTCGGCCCGCTGCGGCGAGATGCGGCCGGCCCGTCGGGCCGCCTCTATGATCATCAGCAACTCGCCTTCCGAGTGCGCCATCTCTCCCTCGGCGGCGGGACTGTAGCCGAGCAGCCTGAGCGAGTGGTTCGAGATAAAGTTGAACACGGCCATCACCGGGTAGAAAGCGGTGTTGAACAGCCACAGCGGAATGGCCACGAACAGTACAACCTTTTCCGCCGACTGAATGGCAATCGATTTGGGGATCAACTCACCCACGACAATGTGAAGCACCGTGATGAACAAGAAGGCGGCCGTGATGGAGATCGAGTTGACGACCACTGGCGACCAGATACCCCACGAGGACAGGACGGGCTCGATCATCCGCGCGAAGACGGGCTTGCCGATCCAGCCGAGCCCCAGGCTGGCGAGCGTGATGCCGAGCTGGGTGGCGGACAGATAAGCATCGAGGTTCTTGATGATACGCCGGGCGATACGCGCTCGCACGTCTCCCTGGGCCGCACGCTCTTCGATCTGGGTGGAGCGTACCTTGACGATCGAAAACTCAGCGGCGACAAAAAACGAGTTGAGCAGAACCAGGGCAAAGGCAAAGAGAGTGAGGCCGAGCGCGAGCAGAGTTTCCAGCATCGCCTCAGTGCCTGTGCCAGCGATGCTTCAGGCGGTCCGGTCGCGGCAGTGGAATGCGCTGCATGAGAAGGAGGTTCCGGTCCAGCGGACAGCGCGGGGCAACCCCTGACACCGGAAGGGTGCATCATAACGGTTTCACCGTATACTTGCTACATGCTAGAAGAGCGGCTCCGGATCTGGCTCCTGGCGCTTGCGATCGTGCCGCAGTTGGCGGGGTTTGTGTCGGCCCAGACACTGATCGACCCCAACCTGGAAGTCGAGATCGTGGCCAGCGGCCTCAACCTGCCGACCAGCCTGGCGTTCGTAGGGGACGGAGATATTCTGGTCCTCCAGAAGAATGACGGTCAGGTGCGGCGCATCCTGAACGGTGTCCTCCTCACCGAACCGGTTCTGGACGTCGCCGTGCATTCCCTGAGCGAACGGGGGCTGCTGGGCATCGCCACTCATCCCGAATTTCTGAACAACCGCGCCGTCTACCTCTATTACACCGAGAGTTCCACCGGTGACGACACCTCGGACGGCGGTTCGGTGCCGCTGGGCAATCGTGTGGTTCGCTACCGCTGGGACGGTTCGCGGCTCGTCGAACCGGTGATGGTGCTGGATCTTCCCGCAACGCCCGGCCCCAACCACGACGGCGGCATCATCACGTTCGGCCCCGACGATGCTCTCTATGTCGTCATCGGCGACCTGAACCGTAACGGACAACTGCAGAACTTCCCCACTGGAGATCCTCCTGATGACACGGGCGTCGTGCTCCGGGTGAGCGATCTGGGCGCCGCGCTGCCGGATAACCCGTTCTACGATCCCGGACAGCCTGAAGAAGCGCTCAACCGGGTGTATGCCTACGGGGTGCGCAATTCTTTCGGGCTCGCCTTCGACCCACTGAGCGGTGATCTGTGGGACACCGAAAACGGCCCGAGCGCATTCGACGAGGTGAACCGGATCCTTCCCGGGTTCAACAGCGGCTGGGAGCCGATCATGGGGCCGGTGGAGCGCAGCTCGCAGAGCGTGGCTGATCTCTGGATGATACCGGGCGCGGTGTACCGGGATCCGGAGTTCTCCTGGGCAGTGCCCGTGGCGCCCACCGCGATGGCCTTCGCTCACAGCCCGATCCTCGGGTGTGACCTGCAGAACGACCTCCTGGTTGGCGACAATAACTGCGGAACGCTCTATCGCTTCCGGCCCACGCAGATGCGCGACGGCCTGCAGTTCTCATCGCAAGATCTCAGCGACAAGGTTGCCGACAACAGCTTCGGCAGAAGCTGCCTTACGGAGATGGACGAAATCATATTCGGAGACGATTGGGGAGCCGTCACTGATCTTGAGAACGGTCCGGACGGGCGTCTTTATGGCGTCTCGCTCAACCTCGGCGCGGTTCTGCGTATCAGCCCGAACCTGCCGCCCTCCCAGGACGCCGACGCCGACGGCGTCGACGATACCTGCGACTGCGATGCCACCGACGGCACGGCCTTTGGCGCCCCGATTGAGGTGCCGCGGATCCGGGTCTCGGGCGCTGACGCGCATCCCGATCCGCTCGCCAGTAGTGTCGTCTGGAATCCTCAGGCGGCCACCGCCGGCACCGGCACGCGCTACACGCTGGTGAGCGGCGATGCCGCGGCCCTGTCGACGGATGGAGGTTTCGCCTCGGCCTGTACCCTCAGCAGCGGCCTCGATCGACCGCTGTTCACCGATGCTCGCCATCCCCAGCCGGGCGCCGCCTTCTACTACGTCACCCGTGCGGGCAACACCTGCGACAACGGCACCTACGGCGATGCGGGCGCGTTGCCTGACGCGCGAGATGCTCTCGACGTCGCTCTTTTGCCTACCTGTCTTTGTGGTGAGCGCTCGGCAGGCGCCCTGGTGACGTT
>CBEVTG010000106.1:0-6516 GCA_965552745.1 uncultured bacterium | reverse complement strand
TGGGCCATGTATTCTCTCCCTACACACGGTTCCGGGGAGGCAAGGGGGTTGCCACCGCCGCCGGCGCCTTCGCCGCACTTTCACCGGGAGCGTCCCTGCTCGCTTTCCTGGTGTTTGTGCTGCTGGCAGCGGGCAGCCGCACTGTATCTCTCGGCTCAATCGGCGCTGCGGTGGCGCTTCCGGTTGCCAGCGTGTGGCTGGCTCCCGGGGGCGGCAGGCTCGTCGCAGCTCTGATTTGCGGCCTGCTCGTGGTTGTACGGCACCGGGGGAACATCCGCCGCCTGCTGGCAGGAACCGAGAGTCGGTTCGGTTCCGTACGGCGTTAGCGTGCTATATTAGGTGTCCGACGCACTCCGCGCCGGTCTCGGCGCTCTCTCGGCAACCGTTCCAACTTCATGATCGATTTACACACGCATCCAATCCCTGGTATTGATGACGGGGTCCGTGACGAGGAGGAGGCCCTCGAGTTGTGCCGCATCGCGGTGCAGGAGGGGATCACCACGCTGGTGGCTACACCCCACATGCGCACGGATCTGTTCCCGAACGACCGGGACGGAATCCTGAAAGGGGTGGAACACCTGCGAGCACTCCTGTGCCGGGAAAACATCGATCTGCAGATCGTGCCCGGTGCCGAGGTGTACCTCGAACCGGACTTGATCGACAGGATGCGCGCGGGCCACACCCTGACGCTGAACGACGGAGGTTCCTATCTGCTCCTGGAGCTTCCCACCCGTCATCTGCCCGCCGGTGTCGAGGATCTCATCTACCAGTTGCGGCTGGCGAGTGTGACGCCGATCATCGCCCATCCGGAGCGCATCCTTCCGTTCCAGGAAGATCCGGAGCGTTTCGCACGGCTGGTGGAACTTGGGGCACTGGGTCAGTTGACGGCGGGCAGCCTCCTCGGACAGTTCGGCAGCACGGCGCTGCGCACCTCGCGCCTGTTCCTCGAGCGCGGCCTGGTTCAGGTGCTTGCTTCCGATGCTCACAACAGCGGGAACCGTGCTCCACGCCTGCGCGAAGCGTTAGCACAGGCGGAGGCTCTGGTCGGCAGGGAGACCGCCCTGCGCAGCGTGCGTGACGTGCCGCGTGCAATCCTGGCCGGAGAGGAGATCGAGGTGGCTCTGGAGGCCGGCGAAGAACCCGTGCGGCGCGGTGGATGGCTCGATTGGCTGAGGGGAAGGGGACGGGAATGAAGACTCGATGCGTGGCGCGGTACAGAAGGTGGTTCGGGCTGGTATGGGTTAGCGCTGTCCTCGCCGGGGCGCTCTTTGCAGCCTGCACGGATGCGGTCAAGAAACCCGAAGTCTCAGCCCAGCGTCGGCTCACGAACCAGTACAATCTGGCGCGCGTTTACCTGAATCAGGGACGCGCAAAGGAGGCCATCCCTCTTCTGCAAGAAGTGCTCGGGAAAGACTCGAATCACGCCGGAGCGCACAACCTGCTCGGGGTGGTCTACTGGAGTCTGGGGCAGGCAGAGCAGGCGCGGGGCGAATTCGAGCGCGCTCTCGAGATCAGCCCGTACATGACCGACGCGCGGGTCAACCTCGGTGTGCTTTTCAGTGAGGCGGGGAACTACGAGCGCGCCCGGGAGGAGTTCCAGCTTGCCCTGGAGGATCGCACCTACGTTTCTCCCGAGAAACCGCTCGTCAACCTCGCCGTGAATGACATCAAGCTCGGCCGCCCGCGTGAGGCGCTGGTTCGCGCCGAAGAAGCCATCCGAAGAAATCCTCTCTACACGCGTGCCTACAGTGTTTTCGTGGATGCCTTGCACCAGTCCGATCCGGATGTGGCCGGGGTGGAGTACCGCACGCTGGCGCGCGAGCTGGCTCAATCGCAGGACTTTCACCTTAACCTTGGCGAGGCCTTCCTCAAGAAAGACGATTCCAGGCGCGCGCGCTTTCATCTCGAGAAGGTGGTTGAGATCAATCCGTCGAGCGAGCAGGCGGGACAGGCGCGCAAGACTCTCGATACAATCCGTTGAACCCGTTCTCCCGTCTCTTGCGTGGCCTGCAGCGCACCCGTCAGGGTCTGCGCCGCGGGCTGGGCCGGTTCGCGGGAGGATCGCCGGGCGCCGAGGATTTCGACGTGCTGGAGGAATCTCTTCTGGGCGCTGACGTAGGGCCGCGTTTGACAGAGGAAATCCTTCGTGCTCTGCGCAAGGGGGGAGGCAAGGACGATCTGCTGGAGCGATTGAAAGAGGAGATCCGGCGCCGCCTCGAGGTGGCGGAGCCGGCCGAGACGGCGGAGCTCACAGGACCGGAGGTGATCCTGCTCGTCGGTGTCAATGGCAGCGGCAAGACCACGACGGCGGGAAAGCTGGCGCAGCGCTTTTCGGAGGAAGGGCGCAAGGTGATACTGGCAGCGGCCGACACCTTTCGCGCCGCGGCCATCGAGCAGGCTGAGGCATGGGCCGAGCGCGCCGGATGCCAGGTCGTGCGGCAAGCGACCGGGAGTGACCCCGCAGCCGTCGTGCACGATGCGCTCGAAGCGGCACGCGTCCGCGGAGCGGGCGTCGTACTCGTGGATACTGCAGGCCGGCTGCACACGCAACAGCCGCTCATGGAGGAACTTGCCAAGATTCGTCGGGTGGCGGGCCGGGTCGTCGAGGGAGCGCCGCACCAGGTGCTTCTGGTCCTTGATGCCACGACCGGCCAGAACGGATTGCACCAGGCGCGGGAATTCCTCCGCACGGTCGGTGTGACCGGGGTCATCCTGACCAAGCTGGATGGAACCGCACGCGGGGGCGTGGTTCTGCCCATCGTCGCGGAGCTCCAGGTCCCGATCCGCTATGTGGGCGTGGGCGAGAGCGTCGAGGATCTGCTTCCGTTCGATGCCGGAGAGTTCGTGAACGGACTGCTGGGGGAGGATGTCTCGAGCCCCGAAGGAACCGCCGTGTGACCGACTCCAGGCGGTTTCTGAAACGCGCGCTGGAGGTTGCGCGGCAGGGGACGGGAACCACAAGCCCGAATCCCATGGTGGGAGCCCTCGGGGTTCGTGACGGTGAGGTGCTTGCCGAGGGGTTCCACCGTCGGGCCGGCGAGGAGCATGCCGAGGAGGTGGCGCTCGCTCGCGCCGGCGACCGTGCCCGGGGTTCTGACCTGTACGTCACGCTCGAACCCTGCGCCCACCAGGGGCGGAGACCCCCGTGCACCGAGGTCATCATCCGCGCGGGGATTCGGCGGGTTTTCGCGTGTATCCAGGATCCGAACCCCCTGGTTAACGGAAGTGGCTTTGAGCGCCTCGAGCAGGCGGGTGTGCAGGTCTCCTGGGGATTCAGGGAAGAAGAGGCGCGCGGTCTCAACCGCGCTTATCTGAAGTGGATCGTCAGCGGACTGCCCCTGGTGAGCCTCAAGGCAGCCGTGACGCTGGATGGCAAGCTGGCCGATGCGCAGGGTGGATCGCGGTGGATCACCAGCGATGAGGCACGCGCCAGGGTGCAGCGTCTGCGGTTCGAATCGGACGCCGTTCTCATCGGCGTGGGTACGGCCCTCGCGGACAATCCGTCCCTGAGCGTCCGCCACGCGGACAATACGAAACCTATTTTGAAAGTCATTCTGGATTCCCGTTTGCGTCTGCCTTCCGGCGCGCGCGTGCTCGACGTGTCGAGAGGCGATCGAGTGCTCGTCTATGGGTGCCGGGGGGCCGACGCACGGCGCATGGAGGCCCTGCGCGAAGCGGGTGCTGAGGTGGTCGAGATCGCTGATGCGGGAGCACGGCCAGGTCTGAAGGATGTGCTCGCCGATCTGGGACGGCGCAACGTGCTGCACCTCCTGTGCGAAGGAGGCGCGGAGGTGTTCACCTCGTTTTTGACCCAGCGGGTTGTCGATCGGCTTCACCTGGTCCTGGCTCCCAAGCTGCTGGGATCGGAGGGTCGGTCCTGGGTGGGGCAACTCGGTAACCTGCGTCTCGAGGAAGCGATCCCGCTCGGGCGTCTGGATGTGCACCGGACCGGCCCGGATGTGTGGCTCGAGGCATCTCTGAAGGAAGACTGATGTTCAGCGGCATCGTGCAGACCCTGGGCCGGGTTACCGAAGTGCAACGCTGTCCGGCCGGACGCAGCCTTCGTATCGAGGCAAAGCTGCCGGGTGGGCGGCTCCGCGCGGGAGAGAGCATTAGCGTGGACGGTGTCTGTCTCACCGTCGAGAGAGTCCTTGCGCGCGGTTTCGTGGCCACCGCGGTGCCCGAAACGCTGCGCCTGACAACTCTCGGCCAGGTGCGGCGCGGAAATCAGGTCAATCTGGAGAGAGCTCTTCGTTTCGGCGACCTCGTCGGCGGCCACCTGGTTCAGGGACATGTCGACGGCATGGGCCGAGTGCGTTCCTGGTCGAAGGCGAAAGGCGAAAGACGGTTGCGAATCGCCGCGCCGCGCGGGCTCCAGCGCGATGTTGTTTTCAAAGGCTCGGTGACGGTGAATGGAGTCAGCCTTACGGTAGCCGCCGTCGGATCCGACAATTTCGTGGTGGCACTGGTACCGCATACGCTCGAGGTCACGACGCTGGGTGGACTGGAACCGACCGATCTGGTAAATTTAGAGATTGATCTCATAGCTCGATACGTTCGCAACCTGCTGTCGCCCCGTCGGGAGAAGCTCCGCAGGCGCCCCCGGGAGAAGCGGGATCACTGAGCCCCGTCCAGGAGTTTTCGTGAACACGATCTTGGCCAGCATCGAAGAAGCGCTGCACGACATCCGCCAGGGGCGCATGGTCATTGTTGTGGACGATGAAGAACGTGAGAACAGCGGTGATCTGACGATCGCCGCGTCCTGCGTCACTCCCGAGAAGATCAATTTCATGGTGAGACACGCGCGGGGATTGGTCTGCATGCCGATGACGGAGGAGCGGCTCGACGAGCTTGACATCCCGCTGATGGTCGAGAAGAGCAGTGCTCTTTATGGCACCGCTTTCTGCGTCTCGGTGGAGGCGTGCAGTGGAGTCTCCACCGGCATCTCCGCTTCCGACCGTGCCCGCACCGTTCATGTCGCCCTCGACCCCGTCTCCCGCCCCGAAGATCTCGCGCGGCCGGGCCATATGTTCCCGTTACGCGCCGTGCGCGGGGGGGTCTTGCGCCGGGCCGGGCAGACCGAGGCGGCGGTTGACCTGGCCAGGCTGGCCGGTCTGCCTCCCGCCGGGGTCATCTGCGAAATCCTCAACGAGGATGGCTCGCTGGCCCGTGTGCCGGAGCTGGCGCGGCTCGCGGCGCAGCACGGGATAAAGATCATCAGCATTGCCGATCTGATCCGCCACCGCCTGCGCCACGAGCGTCTCGTCCGGCGGGTGGCGGCTCCGAACCTCCCGACCACGAACGGATCGTTCCGTCTCGTCGGCTACGAAAGCGAGGTGGATCACTCTACACCTCTTGCCCTGGTGATCGGAGACGTGCAAGGAGACGAGCCCGTGTTGGTACGCGTGCATTCCGAATGCCTGACGGGTGACGTCTTTGGCTCGGTACGCTGCGACTGCGGGCCGCAGTTGCGCTCCGCCATGGAGACGATCGCTGGCGAAGGGCGTGGCGTGGTGGTCTACCTGCGACAGGAGGGCCGAGGTATCGGGCTAGTCAACAAGCTGCGTGCCTACGAGCTACAGGACGCGGGCAAGGACACTGTAGAGGCCAACGAGAGCCTGGGTTTCAAAGCCGATCTGCGCGACTACGGCATCGGAGCGCAGATCCTCGCCGATCTGGGAATTCGTCGCATCCGCGTGCTGACCAATAACCCTGGCAAATTCGTGGGCCTCCGCGGTTACGGTCTTGAGATCGTTGAGCGCGTTCCACTCGAAATCGATGCAGAAGATCCCCTCACGCGGAGATACCTGCGTACCAAGAAGGAGAAGCTGGGGCATCTGCTCTCCGGGGTCTGAGGGGACCGTCTCATCTTGACAGGGTACGTAAAAACTGCATAATCAATAGTTTGGCTTCGTAAAGGCCCGCATCTCCGGCAGGCGCCTAAATGTTTGATAGTCTCAGCCAGCGACTGCAGGGCATCTTTCGTGGCCTGCGCGGCGAGGCGTACCTCACCGAGAAGAACCTCAAAGAGGCGCTTCGCGATATTCGTCTGGCTCTGTTGGAAGCCGACGTGCACGTGGATGTGGTGCGTCGGTTCATCGAGCAGGTTCGTGAGGAGGCGCTCGGTGCCAGGGTCCTCGAGAGCCTGAAGCCCGCCCAGCAGCTGGTGGGAGTCGTACACCGCCAGATGGTGAACCTCCTGGGCGGTGAGGGAGATGCCTGGAAGATTCCAGCCAGCTCGCCGGCGACGATCCTGCTGGTGGGCTTGCAGGGAGCCGGTAAGACGACCACGGCCAACAAGCTGGCCGGGTGGCTCAAGCGCTCCGGCCGCCACCCGATGCTGGTGGCGGCGGACTGGCGGCGTCCGGCGGCTGCTGAGCAGCTGAAACTGCTTTCGGAACAGAGCGGCACCCCGCTGTGGGCACCCTCGGGCCCGATGGACATGGAATCGCTGGCGCGCGGCAGCCGCGAGGAGGCACGCCGCGCGGGTCTGGATCTGATCCTGATCGACACGGC
>CBEVTG010000105.1:0-6529 GCA_965552745.1 uncultured bacterium | reverse complement strand
GACACGATGGACGTGAAGTTGAATCTCCAGGGTGAGAAGTACGCCGGCAAGATGGTGACGCGGCGCACCTGGCACCGCCCGTGGCCGCCGCACCGCGTCTTCCGCTGGTCGCTGCGCAACAACACCAACTACATGCAGACCGGCGTTCTGTCGATCCTGCAGTACACATCGCTCCACGGCCAGGAGATGCTGCGTGATTTCTGGCGCAAGGGGAAGCGGGCTATCGACCTGGGCCTGACCAAGCCGCCGTATGCCATCGCCATCCCGGAGGAGCAGGGCGACCGCGGACGCCTGGCGGCAATGATCAACCTGGTGCGTGATCACGGAATAGAGGTGTCGCGTACCCGTAAATCGTTCGACGCCGATGACTGGCGCATTCCCGAGGGTTCCTACCTTGTGCGCATGGATCAACCGTACCGGGGCTTCGCCATGGATCTCCTGCAGGCACAGAAATACCCTGCCAAGGAGGCGCCTTACGAGCCTTACGATGACGTCTCATGGGCCCTGCCCTACCACTACGGCATTCAGGTCGTGCCTGTGGAGGACCCCGCCGTGCGTGACGTTCCGATCGAGCTCGTCACGTCGGAAGTCTCGTATTCCGGCCGCGTCACGGGTGATGGCCCGGTCTACCTGCTGCGGGACACCGGCCAGGAAGCCATCCACGCCGCCCGCCATCGGCTGGAGAAGTACACGGTCGAGGCGGCTGAGCAGCCGTTCTCGCACGGCGATCAGGAGTATCCCCCCGGTTCCTGGGTGGTGAGCGGCGGGCGCGGTCTCGAGGATGCGCTGGAATCGGTGGCCGCAGAACTCGGCCTCGACTTCGAATCGGCATCCGGGCCGCCCGATGTGCCGCTTCATGCGCTGGATTCCCCGCGCCTGGCCGTGCTCAATACCTGGAACGACACCGAGTCGACAGGCTGGGTGCGCATGCTCTTCGATCAGACGCGCATCCCGTACGAGCTCATCTATGACGACGACATCAAGGAGGGCGGCCTCAATCGTCGTTTCGATGTCATCCTCTACCCTAAGACCTACAATTCCCTGAGAAGCGTCGTCCAGGGGATTGACCCGAGCCACGGCCCGATGCCGTACACGAAGACCAGCGAATTCCCCAGCCACGGTACCCCCGGATCCTCGCCCGACATCACGGGCGGGCTCACGCTCCGCGGCCTGGCGAACTTGCACGACTTCGTGCGGGAAGGCGGCGTCCTGGTGACGCTCGGCGGGGCAACCACCATTCCGATCGATGGCGGATTCGTGCGTGGCATCCGCCGGGCTCCCGCTAAGAAGCTGCACACACCGGGTGTGGAGATCCGCGCCCGCTTCCTGCAACCGCTTCACCCGATGGCCTACGGCTATCCGGAGATCACCTCCGTGTTCCGCCAGGATCTGACGCTCTACCAGACGCGCGAGGCGGATCTCGACTGGGTCGTGCTGCAGTGGGGAGTGAAGCCGGCCACGTTCCACGATCCGAAAGCCAAGAACGACGGCCCGTGGGGTTCCGGGGACGAAATGAAGGATGACACCGAGGAGGAGGAGACTGACGCCGATTCCGGGGAGGAGGAGGAGAAAAAGCAGCCTCTGGTTCTGTCGGGCGGCATGAAGGGTGAGAGCGAACTCGAGGGCCGGCCCGCGATCCTCGATATTCCGGTCGGCGCGGGGCGTGTCGTGGCCTTCAACTTCGATCCGATCCACCGCACCCTACCGCACTCCGATTTCCGTCTGGTCTGGAACACGCTTCTCAACTGGAATGATCTGCCGGACAGGAAGGCGGGTACAGCCGGACAGAGCGCCGCAAAGGGGCGGTGACTGAGGGGAGTGCTCGGGTAAACGACTTCAGGAAGGCCGTTCGCGGCGTTCCTTCTCGCGCTCGGCGCCCTTGTGGCGCAACGCGCGGCCCTTGTCAGGCGTGGGATCCTTGACCAGGCCGTACGTCTTGCGTCCCTCGTGATCCTCCGGAAGGTGCTCGGTGATCGGCAGCCCCTCCGGAGAGACGAACAGCAGGCAGTGGCAGTACTTGTAGATCTGCATATCGTCGCAGGCGCAGATCCAGGTCCGGTGCTTGATCTCCTCCTGCTTGTCCGGATAAAAGCGGCAGGGACAGAGCGGCCTCTTCAGCTCATCGACGTTGGCCGCCAATCCCTTGATAACCGCGTCGGTGACACCTTCCTGCGGGCTCGTCGAGGTGCCCGTTTTCTCACAGTAAATTTTCACAAACTTTTCCATGCGCTCGAAGCTCTTGGCGCTGGGATCTTTCATGAGTTTCTCCAGGCTCGCCGCCCGTACCACTCGGCCACGTTGACAGGGCTGGGTTGATTAGTGAGTACAGTCTACTCCGCACAGCCTGCGGACTCCAGATCGGGTCGAATCCCGGCTCCGGCTGCGCGCGGACGCTCTGGTGGGCGGGCCGCTGACGTCCGTCCCGGAATGGCCGCGCCCACAGGTGGGGGCAACCCCTGCTCGGCCAGGGCCTGAGCAAAGAACCCCTCCACCTCGAGAAGAAAGTCGGACACCGATCTGATCGACTGGATCTTCTGGCGCAGGCGCTTCCCCCCCGGCAGGCCGTGCGTGTAGCGGCCGGCAAAGGTGCGGATCTTGTGAAGCGCCACCAATTCCTCCTCGCTTTCGGCGAGCAGGCGGAAGTGGCACAGGATCAGATCACGGCGCTCCTCGAGGGTCACCCGGGGCACGGACTCTCCGCGGCGCAGGGCGTCAGCTTGCTTGAAAATCCACGGGTTGGTCACGGCGGCGCGGCCGATGAGCACACCGTCACAACCGGTCTGCTCCATCATGCGCAGAGCATCCGCCGGCTCGCGGATATCGCCGTTTCCGAAGACCGGAATGTCGAGGGTTTTCTTGAGCCCCGCGATCAGGCTCCAGTCCGCCTGGCCGGAATACATCTGCCGGGCGGTGCGGGCGTGCATGGAAACACCGTTCACGCCCTCGTCCTGGCAAAGCCTCCCCAGATCAAGAAAGTTGACGCTGCGATCGTCGAGCCCCAGGCGGAACTTCACGGTGAGCGGGATCTTTATGCGCGAGCGCACGGAGCGCACGATGCTCCGGGCGAGGGAGAGATCACCCATGAGCGCGGCCCCTGCGCACCCCTTGAGCACCTTGTTCGCGGGGCAGCCCATGTTGATGTCGATCGCATCGGCACCGATCTCCTCGACGATCTGCGCAGCATCCGACATGCGCACCGGATCCTTGCCGTAGATCTGGATCGACAGGGGCCGCTCCTCCTGGACGAAGGACATCATATTAATCGTGCGCTCCACGCCCCGCGTGAGCGACTCGGAGGAGATGAACTCCATGGTGACCAGCCCCACTCCCCCCTGATCGCGGATGATGCGACGGAAGTAGCGGTCGGTCACACCGGCCATCGGCGAGAGCACGAACGGCGACTCGAGGCCCAGATTGCCAATCTTCAACATGGCCTGTAATTTTAGCACGCCCGGTCGTTCCGAACGGCCATGATACGATTTCTGCTTCCATGAACCACGCCTCGATGTGCCCGGGGCTCCGCCGTGCCTGAACCTGGCCTTCCCGGAGATATTCCCGGACAGCGCAACTGCGTCATCCGGCGGCAGGTCTACGCCCTGGCAATTCCCATCGCCGTCAACAACCTGCTGCAGCGCGGCGTTGGTGTCGTCGATACCGTCATGGTGGGTCACGTCGGAGCGGACCAGCTCGCCGCCGTCGGCCTGTCCCAGATCCTGATTCTCTCAGCAACCGCCTTCGTTTACTGCCTGGCCATCGGCAGCGCCGTTCTCGTCGCGCGGCACACCGGTGCCGAGGAATACGACCCCCGGCGCTGGATCGGCAATACCGCCCTGACCGGCGGTGTCTTCGCCGGTCTCACGCTCGGCGCCGCCCTCGCCCTCTTCGGCGGTCGCGTGGCCGGCCTCATTGGCGCCCGGGGCGAGGTCCTCATCGAAGCCACGAAATACCTGGAGATCATCGGCGTGGCGTACGTTTTCATGGTTCTCATCCA
The DNA here is from genome assembly GCA_965552745.1 of uncultured bacterium. GTDB lineage: Bacteria > Acidobacteriota > Polarisedimenticolia > JAPUKU01 > JAPUKU01 > JAPUKU01. The sequence continues at coordinate 2,538 of CBEVTG010000105.1, read as the reverse complement.
GATCTCCTCGTCGATCTTCCAGGGCGCCGGCGACAGCCGCACCCCGCTCTACGTCGTGGTGGGCATTAACGCGATCCATATCCTCGTCGCCTACCCGCTGATCTTCGGAGCCTGGGGCCTTCCACGTCTCGGGGTGCGCGGCGCCGCCATCGGCACGCTCATCTCCGAAATGCTGGGAGCAGCGGTTCTGATCGTGCTCCTCTCGTGGCGGCGGCTGATCGTTCTTCGCGCCCGGGCGTTCCAGAAGGAACAGTTTCGGCGTATCGTGCGTCTCGGGCTGCCAATCCTGGGAGAACGCCTCCTCACCCACGCCATGCAGATCCTGTATGCGCGGCTGATGCTTGGGTTCGGGGTGGCGGCCGTCGCCGCCCACCAGATCGGCCTCAACATCGAGGCGATGTCGTTCCTCCAGGGGTTGGGATTCTCGCAGGCCGCCACGACACTGGTGGGACAGAACCTGGGAGCCGGCCGGCCAGAGAGTGCCACGCGCGCCGGCTACCAGGCGGCCATCGTGGGCGTCTTCCTGATGTCGCTATTCGGGATCGCCTTCCTGCTGGTGCCGGAGTTCTGGGTGTCATTGTTTACCTCCGACCCGGCGGTGCAGGCATACGGCGTGCGCTATCTGCGCATCGCCGCCTTCATGCAACCGGGAATCGCCGCCGCCATGGTGATGGCCGGATCCTTACGTGGCGCCGGCGACACCCAGGGACCGATGTATGGTGTGCTGATCGGCGCCTGGGTGCTACGATTGCCGCTGGGCTGGATCGTGGGGAAATACGTTCTCGAGGACGTGACCGTGTGCTGGCTGGCCATGGCCATTGACTGGAACTTCAGAGGGCTGTTCCTGTTCCTGCGCTATAGACGCAAACGCTGGCTGGCCTGAACCTGGAGCGGTTCCGCCGACAGGTGTCCAATATGCGTCCAGCCCGTACTCACCCCTGCCCAGAATAGCAACACTCCTCGTAAGTACTTGCATTTCATCACCCTGCACAGATTCCACTAATGAGAGATCAGTCCGGTTGTCGGCTTTCTGTACAGAAGGAAATTCGTAGGAGAATCCCCCCGGCACAGAGCATGTCACGCCAAGCCCAAGCAGATGACCCAGTTAACTACCCTCTCCACCCTGCAGTCACGTTAACCTGTTGATGGCACGCTCCTTGTAATAGGAAGGGAGCGTCCATGCGAATTCTCTTCGTCGAAGACTCCGACCTGTTCCTATTCTTCCGAGAAACTTTCTTCGCCAGAATCGGCTGGCAAGTGCTCAACGCCCGCGACGGCAAATCAGGTATCGCACGCACGCAGGAAGACAAGCCCGATCTGGTGGTCCTGAGCGATCGCCTGCCGGACATGGAGGGCGTGGAGGCCTGCCGGCAGATCCGCTCCGTGAGGCGCGAGAAGGCCGTACCGGTGATCACGATTCTCGAGGGAGTTTCCGGACCGAAGTTACGGGAGTACAGGCAGATTGGCTGCAACGATTATATGCTGCGCCCGGTCGATCCTGGGGCGTTGATGGAGCGCATCTCGCACCTGCTCCGGGTTGCGTACCGCAAGGGACCGCGCCTGATGGTAATCATGGAGGCGATCCGCAGCCGCAGGGAGCAACCCGCGCTCGGAAACATCCTGAACCTGAGCGAGACCGGCCTCTTCGTCGAGACGAATGACGCGCTGGAGCCCGGGACCCTGCTCGAGCTGGAGCTACGCTTGCCCGGAACCCCGGATCTACTTTCGATCAAGGGGAAGGTGGCACGCCGCCACAGGCTGGCCGGCAAGGTCCAGTACGGGCTGGGCGTCCAGTTTCAGGAATTGAACACCCACGCTCGCGAGTTGATCCAGACCTACATCAAGAACGAAGCCCTCGAGTACCTCCCGGCCACGGCCTGAAGCTCTACCCGCGCTCTCCCTAAAACCTAGCTGGAAGATCCGTGACGGTCGGGACAGTTCCCCTGACTGTACTCCTGTGCGTCAACGATCAGCTGCTTGAGGTTGGTGGGAATCGGGTGTTCTTTCAACAGCTTGGCGAAGTAGACCAGGTTGTGGGCCATGTAACGCGCCGTCTTGTTGGTGTACATGTGCTTGTCACCGCCGGCCTCGATGTAGCTCGGCCCCGGGCCCGCATCCCCCACCCAATAGCAGTCGCTGTTCGGCGGCACCACGCATCCCAGGTGTGAGAGGTTGAACAGCGTGTTGGCCGCTGCGTCATGCGCTCCGTCCTCGTTCCCGGTGACAATGCAGCCCGCCACTTTACCGTACAGAGGAAACTGTCCGGTCTCCGGGTCTGCTTCCGAGTAGGTACCGTCCAGCCGTTCAATGACCAGCTGCGCCACCGAAGAACGCACGCCGAACCAGATCGGTGTGCCGATGATGATGATGTCGGCGGCGATGAGCTTCTTGAGAATGCGCGGCCACTCGTCGCCCTTTCCTTCATCGGACGAGACACCGAACAGAATGTTGTAGTCGACGGGGCGCAGCACCTCCGATTGCACGCCCAGCGGCTCCATGAGATCGGTGACTTTCTTTGTGAGGGCCTCGGTGTGAGAG
>CBEVTG010000104.1:0-6548 GCA_965552745.1 uncultured bacterium | reverse complement strand
ATGTTGGCGATGGTGCCCACCGGGTGGATGTCGTCCGCGGCGGGGTTGTCCACCTTGGCGTCGCGCTGCAGCGAAAGGAACAGGCGCTTGCCTCCCTCCAGCGCGCGCTCGACGGCTACGAGAGAGCTCTTGCGGCCCACCACGAAGGGCACCATGGTGAACGGGAACACCACGACATCGCGAAGGGGCACCAGAGGGAGCATCTCCTTCTGGTCGGGCTTGGGGGAGAAGGGGGTCTTGAATTCGCTCATGAAGGTTCGTTTACCTCGTGCCGTAGGACGGCTATGAAGTGGAGGATCCGCGTAAGCAGGGTTTATACCGGGAACAGCCTAGACCGCTTTTTGCAGGACGGTTATCGGGTCTACCTTGTTCTCGACCACTTCCCGGGTAATGACGCACTCTGTGATGTTCTTCTGGGACGGTAGCTGGTACATGATGTCCAGCATCAGGTCCTCGAGGATCATTCGCAGCCCGCGGGCGCCGATCTTGCGCTCGATGGCGAGTTGCGCGATGGCCTTGAGTGCATCAGCTGTGAATCGCAGGGATACGTCTTCGTATTCGAAAATGCGCTCGTACTGTTTGGTCAGAGAGTTCTTGGGCTCCAGCAAGACCCGGACCAGTTCGTCCTTGCCAAGCTCACCCAGGGTGGCCACCACCGGCAGCCGACCCACGAACTCCGGGATGAGCCCGAAGCGGATGAGATCGACCGGCTGGACCTGTTCGTGCACCTCTATCATACGACGATCCTTCTTGCCGCGCACGTCCGCTTTAAAACCCATGGTTTTCTGGCCGATGCGCTGCTCGATGACCTTCTCGAGACCCACGAAAGCCCCACCGCATATAAAGAGGATGTTGGTCGTGTCGACCGGAATGAACTCCTGGTGCGGGTGCTTGCGCCCGCCCTGGGGAGGCACGTTGGCCACCGTGCCCTCGAGAATCTTGAGGAGGGCCTGCTGGACACCTTCTCCGGAGACATCGCGCGTGATGGATGGGTTCTCGCCCTTGCGGCTGATCTTGTCGACCTCGTCGATATAGATGATGCCGCGCTGGGCTTTCTCGACGTCGTTCCCAGCAGCCTGCAGGAGCTTGAGGATGATGTTCTCAACGTCCTCTCCCACGTACCCCGCCTCGGTCAGCGTGGTGGCGTCCACGATGGTGAACGGCACGCTCAGCATTCGGGCCAGGGTCTGGGCCAGCAGGGTCTTGCCGCTGCCGGTGGGACCGATGAGCAGGATGTTGCTCTTCTGGAGCTCGACCTCTCCCTTGCGCTTGGAGATCTCGTTGCGCTTGTAGTGGTTGTAGACCGCAACCGCCAGCTTCCTCTTGGCCTTCTCCTGGCCGACGACGTACTCGTCGAGGAACTTCTTGATGTCGACGGGCGCCGGGAGCTTCAGGCGCCCCTTCTGTTCTTCGGGCTCACGCTCCTCGGCGATGATGTCGAGGCAGATATCCACGCACTCGTCGCAGATATAGACGGTGGGACCTGCGATCAGCTTCTTGACGTCGCGCTGGTTCTTATTACAGAAGGAACAACGCAGGACGTCGCTGTCACTCTTCTTTTTCGCCATCTCGGACGAACCTCAGTTGCGGTTCGAGATCACCTGGTCCAAAAGGCCGTACTCCTTGGCCTGCACCGGGCTCATGATGAAATCCCGATCGGTGTCACGCACGATCTTCTCCAGCGGCTGCTTGGTGTGGTTGTGAAGAATTTCGTTGAGGTGCGTGCGCATGCGGAGGATCTCCCTGGCCTGGATGTCAATGTCTGAGGCCTGTCCGGAAAACCCTCCCAGCGGTTGATGAATGACGATACGCGAGTTCGGCAGGCTGAAGCGCTTGCCGGGAGCACCCGCCGCCATGAGCACGGCCGCCATGCTGGCCGCCTGACCGATGCAGATGGTGCTGATGTCGGGGCGCACGAACTGCATGGTGTCGTAGATGGCAAGCCCGGCGGTGATCGATCCGCCCGGGCTGTTGACGTAGATGCTGATGTCCTTGTCCGGGTCCTCCGCCTCCAGAAACAGCAGCTGGGCAATGACCAGGTTGGACAGGTTGTCGTCAATAGGAGCGCCGATGAAGATGATGTTGTCCTTGAGCAGACGCGAATAGATATCGTAGGCGCGCTCGCCCCGAGTCGTCTGCTCCACAACCATTGGGATTAATTGCATTTGCACAAGATCAGCTCCCAGATTTAAATGTTAACATCCGTCAAAAGAAAGTCAAGAACCCGCTCCCGGCGGATCTGACGCTCCACGGCGACGGTACCTCCCGTCTTGTCCAGACGGGCCTTGAGAGCGGCCACCGTGAGCCTCGCGCGCTGCGCCTCGCGCTCGAGACGCGCGTCCAGATCTTCGGCCGGTACCTCGACCTTTCGCTGATCCGCGATGGCGTCAAGGACGAGCCGGGCCGCCACATTGCGCTGCGCACTCTGGCGCATCCTTTCGCGCTCCTTGTTCCAGTCAACCTTGAGTTTGTCCGGCGGAACGCCTTGCGCCACCAGTGCCCGCGCTACCTCCTCGAGCTGGTCATCGATCTGAGCGTCGACCATGACCTCGGGCACCTCGATCGGGTTGGCCTCGAGCAACTTCTCGATCACCCTGCGCACCGCCTCCTCGCGGCCACGGCCCTCCGCTTCGTGCTCCAGCCCCTTGCGGATTTCGGCACGCAGCGCCGCGAGATCGGCAAACTCCCCGACCTGCTTGGCAAGCTCGTCATTGAGCTCCGGCACTTGCCGCTCGCGCACCGCGTGCACCTTCACACGGTAGAAGATCCTCGCGCCCGCAAGCTCCTCGGCCTTGAAGTCCTTCGGGTACTCGACGTCGAACTCCTTGACCTGCCCTGGCTCGGCGCCCTCCAGGGCCCCGATGAACGCCTCATGCTGGCCCTCACCGCCGAGCTCCAGGTTGACCTTTGGCCGCTCGGTCGGTTTGCCCTGCCGGCTTCCACGCCACCAGCGCATGTCGGCGAGCAGGATGTCGCCCTTCTTTGCCGCGCGCTCTTCCACCGGAACCATACGCGCCGCGGACTGGCGCACGGCCTCCAGGCGCTCGTCCACCTGTTCCTCGGTGACCTTCTCCGGCTTCGACTTGATGCCGAGCTTGTCGTATCCCTTGGGCTCGATGGCGGGCCGCACCTCGAACACGGCGCGGAACGACAGCGGTTCGCCCGGCTTGTAGTCGAGCGCGCTCACGCGCGGAGCATGGAGCGGGTTGAGCCCCTCCTTCTCGAGCGCGTCCTGTGTGGAATGGCGCAGCAGATGCTCGACCGCCTCTTCCTCGATCGCCTTGGCGTAGCGCGTGCGCACGATTGGCACCGGCGCTTTGCCCTTGCGGAAACCGGGCAGCCTCACGCTGCGGGCCACACGCTGCGCGGCCCGACCGATCTCCTCCTCGACAATCTGCGCCGGCACTTCGATGCGCAGTTCACGCCGGCAGGAGTTGAGCTGGCTGACTTCGACCTTCAACGATGGCTCCGGAATGCGTTCATACCCTCATTAATACCTTGTTTCCCCTGCATGTTCCACCCGGACTTGCGAAGCGGCCCTTTTTCCGCTCCACTCACCCGCCGGGTCGGCACCGTTCGTGCCGGGCCGGAGGCGTTGTCCTTACGCTCTAGCCGTCGATGAGAACGGGAATCGATCCTGGGCGTGCAGGCTGGTGCGAAAGGGGGGATTCGAACCCCCACGGTTGCCCACTGGATCCTAAATCCAGCGCGTCTGCCAGTTCCGCCACTTTCGCGCCCTTACTGTCGGCGAATTCGCGGCTCGCGACCGCTGTGCCCTCTTCGATCGTCTCGGTATGGGTTGCGCCCGGCGGTGGTCCCGGCACGCCTTTTCTGATGGTCTGATGATCCGGGGCTCCACGGTGCCTTCGTGCCCCAGGTCAATTAGCATACCAGAAGTGGCGCCAGGATGGGTAGCTCAGAGTTCCGGCGCCAGAGGGCCAGTAAGTCCAATGTGTTAATATAGTTAAATGTTCTGCACCATTCCGGAAGCCTTGGAAGAGCTGCGTGCCGGACGCCTTCTGGTCATCGTCGATGACGAGGACCGCGAGAATGAAGGCGATCTGGCAACGGTGGCCGAGCTCGTCACCCCCGAGGCAGTCAACTTCATGGCCTCGCATGGGCGGGGGCTTATATGCTGCCCCCTGACCGGCCAACGCCTGGAGCAGCTCGACATCCCCATGATGGTCCAGCACAACACGGCCGCCATGGGCACCGCCTTCTGCGTGTCGGTGGACGCGCGCCGGTGCGAATCGAGCGGTTCCTCCGCCGCCGACCGGGCCCTCACGATCCAGACGCTGATCGACTCCGCGTCCCGTCCCTCCGATCTGGTCCGGCCTGGGCACGTCTTCCCGATCCGGGCCCTCCCGGGCGGGGTCCTCAAGCGCGCCGGCCACACCGAGGCGATCGTCGATCTGGCGCGCATTGCGGGGCTCAAACCCGCCGGCGTCATCTGCGAGATCATGAACGAGGACGGCAGCATGGCCCGCCTGCGGGAGCTCAAACGCTTCAGCGAGGAACACGAGCTCAAGATGATCACCATCGCCTCGCTCATCGAGTACCGCCTGGCCAACGAGACGATCGTGCGGCAGGTGGCCGAGACCCGGCTGCCGACCGAGTGGGGCGAGTTCCGGGTCTTCGCATTCCAGAACGAGATCGATCAGGGCCAGCACCTGGCCCTCATCATGGGACAGCCCTCCCACGACAGGCCGACGCTGGTGCGCGTGCAGGTGGAGTGTTTGACAGGCGATGCTTTAGGCTCGCAGCGCTGCCACTGCCGCATGCGGCTCGACCAGTCGCTGCGCGCCATTGCCACGCGCGGCGAGGGAGTGCTCGTCTACCTGCGCCTCGAGGGATCCGGCGGCCGGCTGGTGGCGAAGCTGGAGGCGTACCAGACCATTGACCGCGGCCAGCCGGTTCCCGATCCGCACCAGACCTGGGATCCCCGCGAGTATGGAACGGGTGCGCAGGTCCTGCGCGCCCTCGGCCTCGGAAAGATCGAGCTGCTGACCAGCGACGCCCGGCGCCTCGCCGGCATCCGCGGCTACGGCCTCGATGTCGTGGGACACGTCACGCTTGGCGCCGACGAACCGACCGACACCGCCCGCGCCTCAACCCGCCCGAAAGCGGCTCCGAAAGCCCGCAGCAAGACTGCGCGCCAGACCTCGAGCGGCCGTAAGCGACCGACCCGCACCCAGTCCACAGCACGCCGCGCCCAGCGCGGCTGACCCACCCCAGGGAGTCATTCCTGACTGGTGAAGTCATTTTAGATAGCTATGTCTATGACACTTCCTCCCCTGCGGAATAAAAAGAAAACCCTACTGGTTATCCCTTCCCGGAATAGTGGTTTTCAGGGTATTGGGGTTCACAGTTTCGCGGAGGGAACACATGAAGAATTCAGTCGCAGTCACCGTCTGTGGTCTCGCGCTGTTCTGCTTTACTGGAGCAGCTTTCATGGTGCTGGGTAGCTCCAGCGCGGAAGCATCCGGAATGCCCAGTATCGTCGTCGCGCTCACCGGAACGGCGCAAGGAGAATTCAGAGAGGCCCCGGGAGCCGGAGGCGAGCTCACCGAGCAGAACTGCTTTGATGTGGATCTTCTAGACCCCGCTACCGGGAGAGTGATTGGCAGTGGCACGGATTGCCTGGACCTGAACTCCATCGTGCCCATCGGAGACGACGGGGGCTTTGGCATCAACAACACGACGTTCTTCCACCTTCCGGCTGGAACGATCGTGTCCTTGAGCCGTACGACGATTCAGCCGATCGAGAACCCGGGATTCGGTCCGACACACATCACGGGTGAAGTCTCCAGCGATAATAACGTCATGGCCATGAGGGGAACCGGAGCATTCAGCAATGCCACGGGCGGGACCCGGCTGTCAGGCATCGTTGACATGACCGCGTTCGGATCGGAGAACATCATTACGTTCGATTGCCTCTTCGTGATTGATCTTGATTAGAACGTAGCGTCCACTGGTCAGCCTGCAGTAATCCCACCTATAGCGGCAGACTGGCCACTCGTTCCCACCAAAACATCAGAAGCCGTCCGGCGGCCGGTTCTTTCCGGTCGCCGGGCGCTTCTCCCCCTGACCACAGCCAGTAGAACTCGCTTCGTGTTGGAAGAATTGGTGAGCCGTGGAGGAATCGAACCTCCAACCCTCTGGTTAAGAGCCACAGGACAGGCTGTAATTATGCAATGTTTGCAGCAGGTTACGATCCGCTGGCCTTCGCGCTGATACGTGGCTGATAGGGAGAAGCCGCCAGCTTCTTGGATGCCGCCTTGAGGCTTTCGGGCGTGGCGTGGCTGTACTTGTCTGTCTGGCTGGAGGCTGCGTGCCCCACCATACGCATCGTGTCCTTGCGGGGCACTCCGAGGTTGTCGCAGCGGGTAATGAATGTGTGGCGGTACGACTTCGAGGACGTGCCTTGCTTGCAGCCAGTGCGCAAAAGGGCGGCAGCAATCCTCTTGCAGACCGTGTTAGTGTTCAGCCCTTCGCACTGCGGGCCGCAGAAGATAAGATCGCTCTTGATGTGTCGCACGCCCTGGCCC
>CBEVTG010000103.1:0-6552 GCA_965552745.1 uncultured bacterium | reverse complement strand
CCCAGATGGCCCGCGCGGCCTCAGATCGACCCTGTTGATGGCTATGGGGACTCAAGTTGCCGCTAGCAAAGTTCATTGGGTTGTTGCCGGAAACCTTAAGTTTGCCATATACGGTGCATGGATTTCCAGTTGTTCAGGAAGGCGGCTCGTTCAGCGGGAAGCGGAGACGGACGTGTCTGACAGGGAGTTACGAAGGGTGGCCAGGATGGGCTCGATGCGCAGGACCCAGCCGGCCTCTCGGGCTGTGGCGTATTTACCCTGGGCGATTCCAACCAGCTCGTAGCGTCCATCACGAACCGCCAGGACGGGTGAACCGCTGTCGCCCACAGAGAGCGGCGCGGAGATCATGAAAACATTCTGCGCCATCGGCAGCTCGGCAACCCGTGCCGTGGGTGACAGGGCGCTGACGATGCCGCTGCGCACGTGCAGGTCGGTCCCCTCGAGCCGGCCCAGAAGATAGACAAAGTCACCGATCCGCAGGCGGTCGCTCTCGCCGGTTGGAAAAGGCAGTGCCGGTGCGGTGATTTCCTCCGGCAGGCTGAAGAACGCCAGGTCCGATTTCGGATCGCGGTGCACCAGGACGATCTCGACTTCGCCCGCCGGGAGATCGATCCAGGTGCGCGTCGCCTGTTGCCGGCCCTTCAGCCGCCAGGCAGCGGGTCCGCGCCATTCTGACTCTGCCGTGAGGTCTTCTCCCACAACGTGCGCCAGGCTCAGGACGAGCTTCCTGCCGTCGATCTCGACGACGACGCCGGTCCCCTCGAGCTCGGATCGAAGGGGCTCGCCGTCAAGATTGTAGGTGATCTGAGTTCGCAGACGGCGCACGGCACCGAGCCCCTCCTCCAGCGACGGTGAGGTTTCGTCGGTGCCCGCCGGTGTTTTCTGGTACCGGTCCACCTGTAGCGGGTTTGAAGTGCGGCGGGCTTCAGCGGTTGCCGGGGCTGTGGCGCCCGCCACGAGCAAGGCCCACAGACAAGCCAGCGCCCCAAGGCGCACAGGCCGGATGCCGGGCGAAAAGGCCTCGTCCATGAGGGATAATTTGTGGAGCCGGAGCGCCCACGTCAAACCGAGCGCGGCCACACGGAGGAAATTCCTTCCCGGCTGCCGGAATGCAGGTAGATGCAGCTCCGGCTAGGCGGACAGCAGCGCTTCCAGGTGGGATTCCACCGAAGAGGCCAGACCCTCGAGGTCGTAGCCGCCTTCCAGGAGGCCGGCGAGCCGTCCCCCACAGTACTCCGCGGCGAGACTTTGCACGCGTTCGGTGAGGGCCACGAAGCCTGCTTCGCTCAGGAGGGTCTGTGAGAGAGGGTCACGGGCGTGGGCATCGAAGCCGGCCGAGATCAGGACGATATCGGGGCGAAAAGCTCGGGCCCTGGCCGGCACCTGCTTGTCGAAGGCCGCCACCCACTCCGCATCTCCGGTGCCGGCGGCCATCGGAAGATTGACGGTGGTGCCCTTTCCCGCTCCGCGGCCCGTCTCGGAGGCGGCTCCGGTTCCCGGGTAGTGCGGGTACTGGTGGAGGCTGCAGAACAGGACGCTCGGGTCCTCCTCGAAGATGTGCTGGGTGCCATTACCGTGATGCACGTCCCAGTCGAGGATCATCACGCGCTCCAGCCCATGCTGACGCTGGGCGTAGCGGGCCGCGATCGCCACGTTGTTAAACAGGCAGAATCCCATCGTGCGGTCCCGCTCGGCGTGATGGCCGGGGGGGCGTACGGCCGCAAAACCGTTGTCGACGTTTCCTGCGACAACCGCATCCACGAGCGCGAGCGCCCCCCCTACTGCCAGCACGGCGACGTCGAACGACTCGCTGCAGATTACAGTGTCCGCATCATCCACCTGGGGAACTTCGGCACGGCACGCTTCCTCCACTTGCCGGACATATTCTCGAGGGTGGATGGTTTCAATCCAGCGCCGCTCGGCGGGTGAAGGTTCGATGGGAGTCAGCCGGTTGAGGAGCCCCGACTCTTCCAGCCGCCGATCGATCGCCTCGAGGCGCTCCGCGCGCTCGGGGTGGGCGCGGCCGGTCCGGTGGCGGCGGAACTGAGGGGAGCGGACGATGCCGGTTCGCGCCATGGTGTCAGGCGGCGCGGCACGCGGTGTCCGGTGAATCCATCTCCAGGAAAAGACGGTGCACGCGGCGGTCGGGTGTGAGCTCGGGGTGGAACGAGGCGGCCAGGACATTCTCCTGGCGCACCAGGACGCTGTCTCCGTTGAGCCGGGCCAGCACCTGCACCCCGTCACCCACCCGCACGATCCGCGGCGCGCGGATGAAAACGGCAGGAAGCGGCTCCTCACCCAGACAGGGCGCTTCCAGCCGGGTCTCGAAAGATTCGATCTGGCGGCCGTAGGCATTGCGAGCCACGCCGGCGTTGAAGCACCCCAGGCACGCTTGCTCCGGGTGGTCGGTGATCTCGCTGGCAAGGAGGATCAGGCCGGCGCAGGTGCCGAAGATGGGCCGCCGCCGGCGATGAAACTCCCGCAGGGGTTGCTCGAACCCGTACGCCTCGATCAACTTGACCATCGTGGTGCTCTCGCCACCGGGCAAGATCAGTGAGTCAACCTCCTGAAGCTGCTCGGGCCGTCTCACGAAGACTACCTGCGCTCCGAGATCGTACAGGACCCGGGCATGCGCCTCGTAGTCTCCCTGCAGCGCCAGGACCCCAACCCGGCGCTCGGTGTAGGTGCCTGCTTCCCGGCTCACACTCACCAGCCTCGTGTTTGCAGTAATTGGCCCTCGTCGAGGCGATCGATCTCGATGCCGACCATCGCCGGCCCGAGGTCGTCCGAAACATCGGCCAGGATCTTCGCGTCGCGATAATGGGTCACGGATTTGACGATCGCCACTGCACGCTGGGCGGGATCTCCCGACTTGAAGATTCCCGAGCCCACGAAGACCGACTCGGCTCCGAGCTGCATCATGAGCGCGGCATCCGCCGGTGTGGCAACACCCCCTGCAGCGAAGTTCGGCACGGGCAGCTTGCCTTTCTCCGCCACCATGCGCACGAGCTCGACCGGAGCGCCGAGGGTCTTCGACTCGGCAAAGAGCTCCTCTTCACCGAGATGCGTGAGACGCCGGATGCCTTCTATCACCTTGCGCATGTGACGCACGGCCTCGATGATGTTGCCGGAGCCCGCTTCTCCCTTGGTGCGGATCATCGCGGCGCCCTCCGTGATTCGCCGCAGGGCCTCTCCGAGGTCACGGGCGCCGCACACGAACGGCACCTTGAAAGCGTGCTTGTTGATGTGGTGCTTCTCGTCCGCGGGTGTCAGAACCTCGCTCTCATCGACGTAGTCGACTCCAAGCGCCTCGAGGATCTGAGCTTCCACGAAATGGCCGATGCGCGCCTTTGCCATGACCGGGATCGAAACGGTTTCCATGATCTCGCGGATCTTGCGGGGATCAGCCATGCGTGCCACCCCCCCTTCCTTGCGGATGTCGGCGGGCACGCGCTCCAGCGCCATGACCGCAACGGCGCCGGCGTCCGCTGCGATGCGGGCCTGTTCGGCGTTGGTGACATCCATGACAACCCCGCCCTTGAGCATCTCAGCCAGGCCGGTTTTCAGCTTCAAGGTTCCCTTTTCCATGTTCATCTCCTGTGTCCGTCCTTTCTGGACGATTTGTTAGCGTTCGCTTCCAGACCCCCGGGGGGGTATGAGTGACTCAGAACAGCGGGCCCGCCGCCTCCATGGCCCGGGAGCGGAGCCGTCCGTCCGCGTCTCGCCGCCCCCACTCCACCTCTTCATGCGACAGCTCGCCGAGCACCTTCAATCCACGCTCGATAGTGGCGGGCTTCAAATGCCCGAACGCAAGACGCATCTGGTTTTCCCCACCTCCCCGGACGCGGAATACCGTGCCCGGGCAGTACGACACTCCCCGCGCCTGAGCCCGGTCGAGCAGTCGCCGCGTGTCGCAGCCCTGGGGAAAAGTCACCCAGAAGGTCAGGCCGCCCTCAGGCCTCCGCCAGCGGACCTCACGCGGGAAATGACGCCGCAGCGCTGTGGCCATGGTGTTCCTGCGTTTGCGGTAGATCGACAGGGCGTGCTTCATGTGTGCCTCCAGCTTTCCGTCCAGCACCAGCCGTGCCACCGCCGCCTGTGTCAGCAGGTTGCCCCGCAGATCGGAAATCTCCTTGACCCGCTTGAGGGCGGCCAGCGCTTGCGGGGGGCCGACCACCCAGCCCAGGCGCAGGCCGGGCGCCAGAATTTTCGAAAACGATCCGACGGTGATGATGCGGTTGGAATCATCCAGCGCCCTGAGTGGAGGCACCGGCCTGCCCTCGTAGCGCAGCTCCCATAGGGAGTCGTCCTCGACCAGCGCCACGGGGCGGCGGCGCGCCGATTCAAGAAACTCGAGGCGTTCCTGGCGGCTCTGTGTGTATCCGGTCGGGTTGTGAAAAGTGCTCACCGTGTAAATGAGCCGTGCGGGTCGCTCGGACAGAAGCGTGTCGAGCATTGCGGCTCGATTGCTGTGAGTTTCCACGGGCAGGCCCAGAAGGTGGGCACGGTGGTAACGGAACAGCAGCAGTGAGCGGTAGTAGGCAGGATCATCCGTGATTGCGGTCTCTCCCGGCGCGAAGAACGTGCGGAGAATCAGGTCCAGTGCCTGTTGGACGCCATTGACGATCAGCACGTCGTCATCGCTGCAGCCGAGTCCGCGCCTTGCCAGGAGCCGGGCCACGGCTCTCCGCAACTCGGGATGTCCTTCGACCGGGCCGGCGCCCAGAAGCCGCGAGCCCTCATCGGCGAGGGCAGCGCACATCGCGTTACGCAGCAGATGGGGGCGCACGAGATCGGGGTCGGGAATGGCCCTCTCGAATGTGGCAAAGCCGTGATTCGTTTCGGATTCAATTGACTCCACCCCACGGAGGATCTCGGTGACGGTGTCAACCGCCTCGTTGGTGAGACCTTCCCATAGCAGGGGGAGGTTGGCGGGCGGCGGCTGCGTCGGAGAAGCGAATCCTCCTCCCGTTACGATCGTGCCGCTTCCGACCGTTCCCCGCACCAGACCGTCCCTTGCGAGCGTCCGGTACGCGTGAGCCACCGTCATCCGGTTGACCCTCAGCCTGAGGGCCTGTTCCCGTACGGACGGCAGGCGGTCGCCTGGCTGCAGGCTGCCGTCACGAATGCGTTGTCGAAAATCCTCCGCGATGCGGTGGTAGACGGGGGTGCCGGGCATCCGTCCCGGCCGGCCGTTGCGACCTCGGCGGGCGCCGGAGCTGCGTGCAGAAGTGCGTCGGTCGCGGGATTGGGGAGAGGGGCTCATGGCCAGAACCGGGATGCCCTGGAGGGCAGAGTGAGTGTCTGATAAAAAGGTGAGCCAATCGTATCATTGGCAATGCTATCAGGCAATATATTCGTCTATGAGACAAAATGTCTTAATACAATACTGTGCGGGACAGTTTCAACGTTGGGTAAAACCCGGGCGGAGCCGGAGAAAGAACCGGAGATCAGCGCGCGGTTGCTGCGCGGGGGGGCCTGGGGGACAGGTGGTTCATTGGATCGATGGCTTTGCCGTCCTTCTGGAGCTCGAAGTGCAGGTGAGTACCCGTGGCATTTCCTGTGTGGCCAACCCTGGCAATTGCCTGGCCGGCACGGACACGCTCGCCGGTGTTCACCAACAAGCGGCTCGCGTGCGCGTACAGAGTTCTGAGTCCTCCACCATGGTCCAGGATGATCGTCTTACCGTAAGCTCCCCAGGAGCGTGCGACCACCACCTCGCCGTCGGCGGCGGCATGAATCGGATCACCCTGGTGTCCGTCGATGTCGAGGCCGTCATGGTGGCGCCGGCCGCGCAGGCCGAAACGGGAGCGGATCTCACCCTGCAAGGGCCAGCTAAGGAGGGCCCCGGAGGGGGTGGCGGACGGCAACCGTCCAGGAGCGGGGATGATCAGCACCTGGCCGACCTGGATGAGCGCCGATTCGCCCAGCCCGTTGACGGCGGAGATCTCTTCAAGGTCAGCGCCGTATGCGTGGCTGATCCTCCACAATGTCTCCCCGGGCCGGACCGTGTGGGAAACGATGCTGGGAAGCTCGTTCGGGGATGGGCGCTGAGAGGGCGTGGGGGTACTCTTCAACGCGGGCCTGGAGGATCCACCACAGGCCAGGCCTGCCCCGGCCAGCACAAAGGCCGCGGTGGCCGCGAGACGCTGCAAAGGCTGTGTGAAAGGGGGCAGCAGGAGGCTCCTTACAGCTTCAAATGTAGGCGCCCCGGGAAAGCGGAGCAACCCAGGGTGTGGAAGTTTCCCAACACTGGAGAGACCGTGAGATGCGAGGCCCGCTTGCGGCAGGGGATATCAAACGATTGCCTCGCCTCCCGTCCGAACCTATATTAGCCCCGCTTGGGATTGTCGTAGATCACGGCGTACGCCGGGATCCAATTGGGGAGTTGATCCATATGTCAGACAAAAAACCACCTCTCCGGGTTTTAATCGCAGACGATTCGCAGTTTTTCCGGGTCATGCTGTCCGACCTGCTGACCGACGAAGGATTCGAGGTTCTTCTGGCCAAAGATGGAGTCGAGGCGATGGACATGGTGCGCCAGGAGTATGC
>CBEVTG010000102.1:0-6556 GCA_965552745.1 uncultured bacterium | reverse complement strand
GATGATTGCTGGGTGACCTACTCCGGCGAGCCCGTGGAGTTCCGCTGAGCCGAAGACTCCCGGCGGCCCGGCCGAAGGGGAACGGATTTGAGGAAAGAGAACACAGACACCAGTTGTTCACGCCAATTCCGGTCATCGGACAACGACGCCGACGGCCGTATGGGCAACATAGTTGAGAGGAGGGTGTGCGCATGAACTTACAGGCCATCGTTGGTAAGGGCGTCTCTACCGCCGCCAATGCGGCGTGGATCGGCTTCCAGATGGTAAACCGACGCATCCCTTACCGGCGGTTTCAGCCCAAATGGGCACCTGCTCCATTGCTGAAGAGCAAAGAGCGTTCGTTTCCAACCCTGGGGTTCCCCAGAGAAACAGATTCCCTGTGCCCCCAGTGCATCAAGGAGATTCGTGCCAAGATCCTCGAAAATAAGGAGGACTGGCGCATTCTGATCGAAGGTAACCCGGGCGAGATCAAGGCCCAGATTATCGAGGACAACGGCCACGTCAAGATGATCAAGGACTGCCCCAAGCATGGGCGGACCGAGGATTTAATGGCCATCGATTCCGACTTCCTGAGGCGCATGGAGCGGCTCTACCCGGGCCGTGACTTCCAGATGGCGCCGGACAATCTGCACAACCACGGCACCTCCACGATCCGCTACGGGCGGGGAGCGGTTTTGACCGTGGATCTCACCAACCGCTGCAACATGATGTGCAATCCGTGCTTCATGGACGCCAACCAGGTGGGGTACGTGCACCAGCTGGAGTGGAAGGACATCAAGGAGATCCTGGACAACTCAATCCAGATCAAACCCAAGCGGCAGATGTCGGTGCAGTTCTCCGGTGGAGAGCCCACACTTTCGCCCTTCTTCCTGGACGCCGTTGCCTACTGTCGGCAGCTCGGGTACGAGAGCACGCAGTGCGCCACGAACGGTATCCGCCTGGCGCAGGACCCGGAGTTTGCGCGCAAGGCCCAGGAAGCCGGGTTGCGGCTGGCCTACCTGCAGTTCGACGGTGTCGGAAACGAGAACCACATGCACCGTGGCGTCAAGAACCTTTTCGATGTCAAGCTGCGAGCCATCGAGAACCTGAAAGCAGCGGGGATCGACGTCACGCTGGTGGTCACCATCGTCAACACGATCAACAACGACCAGGTGGGCCCGATCGTCAAGTTCGCGATCGAAAACATCGACAAGATCAACGCGGTGTCATTCCAGCCGGTTTCGTTCACAGGTCGTGACGAGGACATCGATGATGAGACACGCAAGCAGCAACGCTACACGCTCTCTCATCTCGCACATGACGTGAAGAAGCAGCTTGGATTCACCGAGCCGATGCGGGACTGGTATCCGCTCTCGGCGTCGGGACCCTTCTCGGATCTGAAGGATCAGCTGGACGGGGTCGAGGCCCAGTGGGGCAGCCTCAAGTGCGGCTGTCATCCGAACTGCGGTATCGGAACCATGCTGGTGGTCAACGAGAAGACTAAAAAAGCGTATCCCATTCCTGAGCTGCTGAACGTTGACCGGTTCATGGAGGATCTCAAGCTCATCAACGACTCGTCGCGGAGCAAGTTCTGGACAGTGAGCCAGGTGATCATGAGCGTCCTGCGTAACTATCGTTTTGATGAGGCGCCGCAGGAACTTGGCTTCTGGAACCTGATGAAGGTCATCGACGGTCACAATGGCAGACGCCTGG
The DNA here is from genome assembly GCA_965552745.1 of uncultured bacterium. Taxonomy (GTDB): domain Bacteria; phylum Acidobacteriota; class Polarisedimenticolia; order JAPUKU01; family JAPUKU01; genus JAPUKU01. Next base: position 4,864 of record CBEVTG010000102.1, on the reverse strand, counting down.
GGCTGGCCGAGAAGGGACGCTTCGAGTGGCGCATCCTGCTCGTGGCTGGCATGTGGTTCCAGGATCTGTTCAACTACGACTTCCGCCGCACCGAGATGTGCATTATTCCGTATGGCACCCAGGTTGGCGAGGTCTCTTTCTGTGCCTACAACACGGGCGTGGGCTGGAGGCAGATCGTCGAGAAGGTCTTCCAGACCTCGACGACGCGCGAGTGGTTCAAGGAGAAAGGCCGTCACAGCATTTATGCTGGAGGCCACGAGGTACCTCTCCCCGGAAACGGGGACGGTGTGAGTGTCAAGGTGCCGGATCCGGACGGTGACTACCGGCTGCCGATGGCCCCTGTGGTCGAAGAGGAGCAGGTGGCGGTTGAGAACGTTGGAGGCGGCAGCCACTGATCGAACAATTGTGCTAGGATTAGCATAACTGAGCGGGTGCACCGGTACCGCTGGTGCGCCCGTTTCCTTTTTGAGCTGAGTCCGAATGTCAGTCCACAAGCCGGCAGGTTCTGAACCGAACCCCGGGAGGCCTGCGCCTGCCGCCGGACGCCAGCTGCCGGGCTCGCAACCCCTCCCGAAGAGTCCTGCACCGACGCTGGAAAAATTGCTACGGGCACCACCGGCATCCGGCCCGCTCGTAGACTCCTTTGGCCGAGTAGCCCGCAGCCTGCGTGTTTCGGTTACCGACCGCTGCAACTACCGCTGCGTGTACTGCATGCCCGAGGAAGGTGTGCCCTTTGTTCCCAAGCGCGAGATCATGTCTTACGAGGAGATCCTGCGGCTGGTTCAGGTGCTCGTGGGGTTGGGTGTGCGCAAGGTGCGAATCACCGGAGGCGAGCCGCTGCTGCGGCGTGATGTTGCCTGGTTTGTGCGGGCGCTCAGCCACATGAAAGGTCTCGAAGATATAAGCCTGACGACGAACGGCTACTTTCTGGCCGATCTGGCGGAAGAGCTTCATGACGCCGGACTGCGGCGCCTGAACGTCAGCCTGGACACGCTGCGGCGCGACCGCTACCATCAGATCAACCGTTTTGACGGCCTGCAGAGGGTTCTGGACGGCCTGAGCGCGGCTGAGGATGCAGGTTTCAATCCGATCAAAGTCAACACCGTCCTCATGCCGGGACTCAACGATGACGAGATCCTCGACTTTGCCCGCCTGGCGCGCGAGCGACCGATCGCGGTGCGCTTCATCGAATTCATGCCCATGGACGGGGGGTCGCTGTGGAGCACCGACAAGGTGGTGAGCGGCCGCGAAGTGTGCGAACGCATCTGTGCTACTTATCCCATGGAACCCGTTCCCGACGACGATCCCCACGCTCCGGCGGTCGCTTACCGTTTCGTGGACGGAAGCGGCGAGATGGGCTTCATCAACCCGATGAGCGGGCCGTTCTGCATGAAGTGCGATCGCATACGCCTGTCTGCCGCCGGCGAGTTCCGTACATGCATGTTCCAGGCGCAGGGGCTCGATCTAAAAAAGCCGCTGCGATCCGGCGTTAGCGACGAGGCGCTCTCGCGCCTGATTACAGGCGCCGTGGCTCGCAAGGAACGCGGTGGTAGCCTCGACATCCACGATGGGATCCACTCCAGTCCCATCCGCCTCAGCATGTCCCAGGTCGGAGGCTAGTTAAGTCTTTTAAGTTCAATAAATTACAGAACTTTCCATTCACAGGGCGAGAGACTGCAGGAAGCCTCCGGCTATCCACTTACTTAGTTCCCGCGGCTAGGAGTTGACGTGACAGGGGGAGAGACCGATATTCGACCCCGGTAGGTCTCTCTTGAAACGCCGCGTTCTGATCGCCAACGACGTCAAGCTCACTCTGGAGCTGGAGAGCTCGTTCCTCCAGCGCGAGGGGTTCACGGTTCACTCCGTCGGAAGCGGACGCGAGGCGCTGGAGGTTGCCCGCAAGGTCAGGCCCGACCTGATCGTTCTCGATTACGACATGCCCCTGCTGCCGGGTGTGGAAGTGTGCTCTGCAGTCAGTGCCGATGTGGATCTGTCCGGCACGCCGGTTCTCATCGTCTGCGACCATGACAAGGCAGTGATCCGCGAGCGCTGTCGCAAAGCCGGGTGCACGGGGTTTGTATCCCGCACCTCTGGGGCAGATGGACTTCTCAAGGCGGTCGCCAAGGCGCTCAAGGTGGGGCTCCGGGAGCGCAGCCGGGTGCCGGTGAATCTGCAGATCCAGGCAGGCGCCCATTACCAGAACTTCAGGGCCATGGCGCGCGATCTCAGCGCCGGCGGCCTGCAGATCGAAACCCCAGAACCGATCGATGTTGGCCTGCCGGTCGTGGTGCAATTCCGATTGCCGGAACGCAAGAAGGCGATCATGGCGACCATCCGGGTGACGCGCTGTTCGCCGGGCCCCGAAAACAACTTCCTGGTCGCGGCCTGTTTCGAGTCAATCGACCCCAAGGCACGGCAGGTGCTCGAAGAGTTTCTCGAAAAAAATCAGTCCCCGGCCTCGATCGCCCTTCAGCTCGATCGCTGATCGAACCGCGCAACAGGTTTCTCGTCTCCCGTCTCAGAGAGCTGTCGGTGGCCGCAGGCCAAGCCCTGCCATGCCGCGATCCGTGCTCGCGCCGGGAAGGCTGGAACCGTCAGGGCGCCAGGGTGAGAAGAAGGGCGATGAGCAGGTTGAGTGTCTGACTGAAAAAACACAGCACGCATGGGGTGCGTAGCTTGAAAAGAAGGGACCAGGCAAGGTAGAGCGAGAACGCCACCACGGCCCAGGCCAGTAGCTGGAGTCCGATCACGGAGATCGACCCCAGCCAGGTAACTCCCGTTACAGCGAGGCCCAGAAGCAGTGCGTAGTAAATGATGCCGAGCAGTGAGTTGGGCGGACCGAACACCCGCGCGTACGGGGTCATGAGGATGTCCATGCAGCCACCCACCTTGGGCGAGCACAGGCGTTCCGGCACCAGCCAGGCAGGTCCGCGCCACCAGCCGTAGTAGGCGCCCGTCATGGTAACGGCAGCCCACAGACCGCCAAGCGCCATCAACGCGAGGACGATGCGGGCGGCGGAAGTGCTCAAGGCAGCCGGCTCCTGAGGTTCACATGCGCTCGAGAGAATCGAGGAGCGCCTTGAAGCCCTCCTCGGCTGCGGCCACCGTGGCAGCGGGACCGGTCAGCTTGAAGAACACATTTCCGCCGGGGGCGGAGGCGATGGCGCCCAGCAAGCGATAGCCGGGCTTGGGGATCTTCTGGGGCGACATCGGCGCCGGAGAGAACAAGTATGTCCCGGCAATGTCCACGAGGGTGACGCCGATGCCGCGAACTTCTCGTGAGTCGCGAAGCGGCGTCGATGCTGTCTGGCTGCTGTCCTGCAGCTGGAACTGCTCCTGCCAGCGCGCGAGGTTCGACTCGACATCGCCTCCCTGACCAGAGCCAAAGAAGAAGACGCTGCACTCACCATCCTCGGAGCCGGTTCCAGCGGCCGGAACGTTGTAGGTGACGACACGCATCGGACGATCCGGCTCGATGTCCCAGGATGCGGGAGCGCTCCATCGCAGGCCTGCCGCCGAGCGAGCGGGATCGGAGGTAGCGCGAGTTTGAGCCGCGGCCGCGGTTCCGTCGGTCCGTGCCGGCGGTGGATTCAGGTTTCGCGAGCAGGCCGCGGTTGAAATCAGTGCAACTCCCGTGCTGGCGAGGAGAGCACACGTGCGGATGGCACTGATTGAGCAACGGCGTGACAGAAAGATCATCAAGAGTTCTCCTGGTTCAACGTAACTCCGGTTCCGGAGGCGGCATCAAGAACCATAATACGAGATAGACGAGGATTCCCGGAAAAGCGGCGCTCAGGATGGAGAGCAGAACATAGAAGACGCGAAACCGCCGTGGGCTCCAGCCGAGATACTCGGCAAGGCCGCCGCAAACTCCAGCGACGAGAGAATCGTGCGTGCGGCGCAGCGGCCTCGACGTCACCGCCCCCTCCACACTTTCCACAGGTAGATAGCCAGAGCCACAGCGACGACGGCCGATGCCGCGGCCCACCACCCAGCTCCTGCAGAAGGTTCGGCCAGGGCCCGCCGCGCCTCCCAGGCGGCGTAGAAAAGGAAGAACACGACCGCGGATGTGATGAGGATCTTGTGGGCCGTCAGCAGCGTCATAGGTCCCATTCTTCGGGAGGCGAACAGTATAGTCGCCCCGCGGTCTTGCTGGGTGTAAGGGCCTTGCGATATCATATGCGTTCGGCCGGAAATGGTTGATCCCGCGTCACTTGGACCTCCGGCCTCAGGCCGGTTCCGCGCCGGTGCCAGAACGGCGGAATCAGGACCGGAACATCAATCATGCCCTCTATCCAGCTCGAAGACCTGAGAGAGACCCTTCTTGGAGTGGACAAACCTGCCCGCTACACGGGTGGCGAACTCCACTCGATCGTGAAAGATCTCTCCAAAACACCGATCAAGGTGGCACTGGCGTTTCCCGATACGTACGAGATTGGTATGTCCCATCTGGGACTCAAGATCCTGTACGACCTGCTGAACCGTCGGGAAGAGATCGCCGCGGAGCGAGTCTACTGCCCCTGGCCAGACATGGAGCGGGCGATGCGCGAACGTTCGATTCCCCTGTACACGCTCGAGACTCGCACACCTGTAAGAGAATTCGACGTCCTTGGCTTCTCGCTTCAGCATGAGCTCTGCTACACGAACATTCTGACGATGCTCGATCTCTCCGGCATACCGCTACGCACCTGCGAGCGTTCGGACGATGATCCGCTCATCATCGCTGGAGGCCCGGTGGCTTTTTGCCCGGAGCCGATTGCGGAGTTTATCGATCTGTTCCTCGTCGGTGACGGAGAAGAGGCGTTCTCGCTGCTGCTCGACGAGCACCTGCTGTTGAGGCGAACCATCCCGGATGAGACCCCGG
>CBEVTG010000101.1:0-6581 GCA_965552745.1 uncultured bacterium | reverse complement strand
GTCACCAGATTCTTCATGATGTCTTCGACGTCCACGCCCGCATAGGCAGCCTTGATGCGGTCAATCTGCACATCGATGATCGGGTAGTCGAGCCTCTGCGCAATTCGAACGTCCACCACTCCCTGTACAGCGGCGATCTCCTCTGCCAGCCGAGTTGCAATGAGGTGCGAGGTCTCCAGGCTGCTCCCCTGAATCTGGAGGTGGATCGGCGCCGGCTCTCCCAGATTCACAGCCGCCGTGAGCAGGCCTCCGGTGTCGAAGGCGAACTCGGCTCCGGGAAACTCCCCCGTAAGTCTCTCGCGCAGGCGCTCGGCGATGGCAAAAGCTCCCGGTGAGCCCCACTTGTCCTTGAACTGAACCAGAACAAAAGCATCCATCGGGCCGGTGTTGGGAGTGTAGGCGGCCGGCCAGTCCATGAGCACGCCAATGTTGGAGATCAGTATCTTGAGATTCGACTCAGGATGACGCTCGAGTTTCGGATACTCCGGATCCGGCTTTCCCACTTCCTCGATGATGGCTCGCTCGATGGCGCTCACCGTGGCCTCGGTCTTCTCGATGCGGGTTCCCGAGGGGAGCCGCACGTAGATCTGGAGCTGGCCCGAGTCGACCTGCGGAAAAAGCTCGTGACCGCTCAACGCAAGCAGCAGCCCCGCCGCCAGGAGCAGCAGTACCACTCCTCCCAGCACCTTCCATCGCGCCGTCAGAGCCCGGTCTACAACACCGGCGTAGCGCGCGGCGAAGCGCTCCATGAACCCGCCGGAACTTCCGCCCCCTTCACCTGCACCACCCGCATTCCGATGCCCTCCGAGCGCTCCTGGAAAGTGGCCGCAGTAGGCTGGGATGAGTGTGATGGAAATGAAATACGACGCGATGATCGCCAGGGTGGCTGATAGGGCCAGCGGGGTGAACAGGAAGCGGGCCATGCCCGAGAGATAAACAATCGGATAGAAGACGACGATGAAGGTGATGGTCGAGACCAGGATCGGCAACGACACTTCCCGCGCTCCTTCAATAGCTGCATCGACAGGCGATTTACCCATGCGCGCGTGCCGTGTGATGTTCTCCAGCACGACGATCGACTGATCAACCAGGATGCCGACCGCAAGCGCCAGCCCCCCCAGGGTCATGGCGTTCAGCGTATCGCCGCTGTAGAACAAACCCACCAGCGCCACGAGGATCGAAAGTGGTATCGCTAGTGAGATGATGAGGGTCGAGCGCAGGTTGCGCAGGAACAGAAGCACCACCGCAGCCGCCAGAAGCGCGCCGAGGCCGGCTGCGATCTGCAGCCCGCGGATCGATTTTCTCACGTACACCGACTGATCGAGCACGACCTCGAGCGCCAGGTCCCCGGCTCTCGGATCCATCTCCTTCAGCCGCTGCAGGATGCGTTCCAGGCGGCTCTTGATCGCATCAACGATCTGGATCGTATTGGCGCCGGGCTGGCGGTAGATGGGGATATAGACCTGCCGACGGCCGTTGATGCGCACCACATTTGTCTGGATCTGCGATGAATCCTTGACGCGGCCCACATCTCGCAGCAACACGGGGCCGGAATCATGCATGGCCACCGGGATGTCGTTGAGCTCTTCGACGTGCTTTGGCATGGCATTGGCGAAGATCTGAAAGTCGAAATCTCCCGACTTGAGGTTGCCCGCGGGAATGAAGACGTTTTGCTGCTTGAGAGCACGCACCACGTCCATGGGGGAGAGATTCCGGGCCTCCAGTTTCTCGCGATCGACGTAAGCCAGGATGCGGCGCAGCTTTCCCCCATAGACCGCGGGGGCGATGACGCCCTGAATCGATTGCAGGCGGTTGCGCAGCTCGAAGTAGGCCACATCGTAGAGAGCTTTCTCGGTCATCGTGGGGCTCGAGACACTGACCAGGCACAGCGGGACCGACGCCGTCGGATCGAACGGCATCACCATGGGAGGGATCGTCCCTGGAGGCAGGTAAAACATGTCGCTCATGGCGTAGGAGGTTACCTGGCTCATGGCGGTGTCGAGGCTGATCCCCTCGTTGAAGAAATCTTTGACGACACTCACGCCGAGCATGGCCTTGGCTTCCTGGTGCTCAATACCGACTGACTGGCCAGTCCATCGCTCGAGCCGGCTCATGATGTCCCGCTCCATCACCTCGGGGGGCATGCCCGGATAGAAGGTCACGATCTGCACGGCCGGCGTTGTGAAGATCGGCAAGAGATCGGCAGGTAGTTTCTGGTAGGAGGCAATGCCCAGAACGACGGCCGCCAGGGCCACCACGATGACGAGATGCGGATTCTTGAGGGCTAGCTTGGTCATGTTCTCAGGTATCTCAGACTCCGGCCCTCGTTATCGGACCCGAGGCAAACTGCGATTTATCCGGGTAGAGTAGAAATTTACTCCGATCCGCGCTTCCGGGCACCCACTTACCGGACCCTCGATCAATTCATGCCTGCCCAGTATCCATTTATCCAACAACAGCTTAGACCTTAGCAGTTCCCCTGCCGTTCTCCTCAGAGAATCGATGGCTCCTGATGCGCTCGGCCACCCCGTTACCCACCCCTTCCGGGCGGCTCACAGCGGCGAGGACTCCACGCACCGGCAGGCTACTCCAGCCAGCCGTAAGCCCGGAGGAATCGCTGCAGGCGGGGCTCATCGGCCGAGACCGGAGGAATCCAGGTGCCGAGCGGTGTGCGCCGCCACCAGGCTCCGGTCGGATCACCGGGCGGGGCGAACTCATAGCGGTACAGGACGGCCCGCACGTAGCGAGGTCGGGATCCGGGGAAGGGGTCGTTCGCCAGCAGACCAAGAGCGCCGGGGTCACTGTGGAGCAGCTTCCACACCAGGTGGAGCGTCCACGGGTAGCGCTGGGGCGACGACATGGCTGCAAACCAGATCTGCCAGTCGAGCCGGTAATGGTAGGGAGTGATGACGCAGGGCCAGCGGTACGGATCTCCGGGCTTGCACTTGAACTCATACTCTTTCCACCGGGTCGAACGTGTCAGAACCGCATCGTCTGTCCCTTCGAAGACGATCTCACGGCGCTCATCGCCCACACTCCCGAACGCGCCATATGTGTTCACCAGCTTCAGGCGGTCAAACGACGTGTTCATTGCCTGGCGATCCGAGAGAAGATTCTGAACCGGGTAATAGCTGAAGATCACGACCACGGCAACGAGTGCCCCGACCGCCCACCGATGGGACCGTGAGGGACTGGCTCGCCCGGCTGCGCGCTCGGCCCGCAACACAAGCTTTGCCGGCAGCACGCGACGCAGCAGCGAATCATCGAAGCACGCCAGAATCGGCACGATCGTGAGCCAGTTGAGAAACGACAAATTGCCGCTGACGATCAGCATGACCTGGAACGAGAGCATGAGAACACCTGCCGTATGCCGCACCATGCGGGGCCAGAATGCGAACCACGGCACCAGGAGCTCCACAAAGTGGTTGTACAGAACACCCATGCGTTGGAACCAGGCCGGCATGAAGTGCAGGGTGCGGCTGAGCGGGTTCGGGATCGGCTGCGTCTCGTAGTGGTAGTCGAGGCAGGTGAGATCACGCCAGCAGGCATCTCCGCGGATCTTGATCAGCCCCGCACCCAGCATGATGCGGAACACGAGCCAGCGCATGAGCCATACGACAGGAGTCGGTGGTGGCCGGCGCGGGAAAGGGCGGGCATCTAGAAGCGGACACAGAAAGATGGCCAGAAAGCCGGTCTCGAGAAGCTGGATTTCCCAGCCGTAGCTGTACCAGTCCTGGCCGATGAACGTGAACGACAGGTAAAGAGCCCACAGGATTGCCAGCATGACGGCATTGGCGTATCCGCAGAGCACCACGAAAGACACGGCGGCTCCGCCGTACGCCATCGCGGTCAGAAAACCATCCGATGCGTCCAGCCAGAACAGGCTGGGGAACCGCAGGAAGGCGTCAAAAAGGGATCCGACATGGGCCTCGGCGCGCGCGAGGTAGGACTGCACCGGAAGCAGGCCGTTCTCACCGATGAGAGGCAGGACCTGCTGGGCCAGTGAGAGGAATGCGATGAAGTAGACCAGCCCCAGCAGCCGCAAGACCACAAATCGGGTGAGCCAGTAGGTGGCTCTGGGCCGTTTTCGGGTCTCCAATCTGTGGGTGACCTGCTCGAGAGATCGACGAAATCGCTCCCAAAGGGAAACGATCCCGCCAGCCTGGCTACCCCCATCCGGAAATGAACCGGATTTCAGAACTGCGGACATTCGACCCATGATAGCAGTGACCTGGATGGTAGCTCGGGACTCCTCAGAAGCCACTTCAGGGGCTATGATTTTTTTCAGAATTATGATTAATGAACTGGGGAAGCCACATCTCCTCCGGATCCGTCCAGTCTGCTGACCATCGAGATTGACAGGTGAGGCAAATAGTCGTAGTAGAACGTTGGGTAGCAGGGATTTCAGGGAGTGGGAGTGCAAAGGGTGGACCGCCAGGCCATAGAGCTCGAGCTCGAGAAGTTACACCAGGCTCTCTCGGAGCTCCGTCCTCCGAGCGCGTCGGAGGTGCGCCTCAAATCGATCGTGGTTACCGACCGCATCGACTGCCTCAATCGGTATCTGTACATCGACCCCGAGGCCGAGGATCTGCTGGGGTTTACACCTTCCCAATACTATGGTGGCGAAATCGCGCATGAGGAGCAGGAATACGGCTGGGTTGCCAACAACCACCTCGAGGATGTCTGGCGCACCGAGATCCTCTGGCAGCGAGTGCTGGCGGGACACCGCGTGCCGTCCGTCGAATACCGCTCGGTGAACACGGACGGAGATTGGGTCTGGTTAGAAGACACCTTCACCCCGTTCGAGATCGACTCGCGGGGTCGGACGATCATCGTCGAGGGCCGGTGGCGTGACATCACGCCCCGCAAGAGACGCGAGATCGAATTTCTCATTGGGCAGTTCGAGGCGATGCTGCGTGAGGACGGGAAGCCACCTTCCAGCCGATGTGCCACCATCGTCCCGTTCCCATCCCACAACCGGGCGCACCACATTCGCCGCCCGCCGGCCGCACCCATGCGCCGCAAAGCCCTCCGCGTGCGCCACCCTCGAGGCTGAAGCCGGCTGTTGAACCACCTTCAGGGAACCTCCCCCTGGCAGGCCTCTCTCATATTGCTGTACTATAGAAGTTAGCTGACCCTTCATTTCGTTCGCACTGGAGATCCCGATGGCCCACAAGGAGCGACGCATGAAACCGGTTGCCGGCACCCGCGGCGCCACGTCGAGGACGCGGATAGACCGGAAATCGGGCATCGAGGCGGTCGAGTATATTGCCCACCTGGCGCGGGAGTTCGGCTCGACCCTCGAGCTCGACCAGGTTCTCAGTAACGTCGCTACGGGGATCCGCAAGCACGTCGCTTACGACACGTTCGCAATCCTGCTGTTGGATGATCTGGGTGAGCAGCTCTACTTTCACTTTGCGGTCGGGTACTCCGACGATGTCGTCCAGAACTGGAGGTTCGGCCTCGGCCAGGGTCTCGTGGGCACGGTGGCTGCAAACCAGGAAGTCGTGCGCGTGAACGACGTGGCCAGCGACCCTCGTTACATCGGAGCGGCCCCCAAGCTGCGCTCGGAGCTGGTCATCCCTCTCATCGTCAAGGATCGTACGATTGGTGTTCTCGACGTCGGCAGCCACCAGCCGAATCATTTCACCGAAACCCACCAGCAGCTGCTCACCTTCCTGGCCGGACATCTCGCGAACGGGATCGAGAACGCCCGCCTCTACGAGAGCGTACGCGACCAGGCGAGCATGCTATCCCTGATGCACGAGGTCAGCCGTGACCTGACCTCCATCCTTGACCGTGAAAAGCTCCTGCGCAAGATCGCAGAGCTGGTGAAACGCATCGTCAACTACCAGCTCTTCTCGGTGATGCTCTGGAACGAGGAAACGCAGTTGCTCGAGCACACCTTCATGCTGCGCTTCGACGAGCGCTTCGCCCAAAAGGGGGGATTCCCTCTGGGCCATGGCGTGACCGGTACGGTCGCCGCTCTGCGCCAACCCATGCGTGTTCCGAACGTGCACCTGAACCCGCACTACGCGCGCTGCGGGCACGCCGTGGAGGTTCGATCGGAGCTCGCCGTTCCGCTGGTGTTCAAGGATCGCCTCATCGGCGTGCTCGACCTTGAGAGCACCGAGTACAACGCCTTCACCGAGCAGCACCTTCAGATGCTCTCCACGCTGGGCTCCTACGTCGCGGTGGCCCTGGAGAACGCGCGTCTGTACGAAAAAGTAATCGACAACGAGCAGCGCCTCGAGACCGACCTGACCACGGCGCGGGAGATTCAACGCGGGCTGCTACCGGAGAGCGGTCCGGACGTGCCCGGCCTGGACATCGGCCTCATCTATGAGCCGGCGCGGGAGCTCGGAGGGGATTTCTTCGAGTTCCTGCCTTACGGAGAACAGCGGCTGGCTTTCGCGGTGGGGGACGCTGCCGGCAAGGGCGCCGCTGCTGCTCTGTACGGATCGCTTGCCATCGGCATTCTGCGCGGACATGTCGTCAAGGAGGCACTCGATCCGGCAACCATGCTGGAGCAGATGAACAAGCAGCTTCACAAGCCGCGCATCGAGAACCGCTTTGTCGCT
>CBEVTG010000100.1:0-6623 GCA_965552745.1 uncultured bacterium | reverse complement strand
TACTGTGTGCTGAGAGGATTGTTCCGGGGATCCGGTCCGAAGAGCCAGGCCTCCCTACCGATATTGGGTTGGTGCGGAGCCACGCCCCGGTTGACGTCGGCGACATCGGTGGGGCGGACGGTCATGATGAACTCGCCGGTGGTGTCTCGGGCAAAGGCGATGATGATCTGTGGATCGAGATCCGCACGGAAGCGGTTGCGGTAGGTCCACAGGATGGTACCCCTGTGGTCCCTCGCCATGGTGTCGTTGATGATGTCGTCCGGTGGGCCGAGAAGAATGTACATCTTGCCCCGATCGGTCCTCCAGCCGGGATAGGCACTGTCCTGGAAGAGACGCCCGGTCTCGGCGACCCGGCGGAAAAACTGCGCCCGGAATTCATTGAAGAGTGTTTCGGGAGTCGGATCCCGGCGCTGCCAGAAGCGTTCAATGAAAAGGGTGCGCTGCTCCTCGGTTCTGAGTCTCTTGTACGCCTTATCCTCGTTCCGGGTGGTGATGTAGCGTACCGGGCCCGACCGCCAGCGCTTATCGGGGCGCTCCACCCAGCCCGCAGCTTTTTGCTTCCGCTTCCTATCGTTGTCTTTGTCGGCTGGTTCGGCGATACCCTGTACCTGCGGCTCGGTCTTGGGTTCGGATTCCTTGAATGATGCTCTCTGGGTCTTGGATGCAAGCACGCTCCGGCCTGCCGGCGCGCAAAGAAACGCAGAGAGCAGCATGATCGTTACAAACCGCGAATGATCGAATCGGCTCATCGAATCTCGAATATCAGTTCCTCTTCCGCCTGGTTGCCGTCCGACGGGTCACGTACGGTGAGCGACAGGGCATACTCTCCGGGAGGCCAGCTGCTCAGTTGAAAGGTCTGTCCCTGCACCCGGCGGCGCCCGCCGTGCAGACGCAGAGGCGCTCCCACTTGGAAGCGCTTGCCGTCGAGTAAAAGCTGGAACCGGTACTCGATCTCGTACTCCACCGCGTGCTCCGCAGGTGTTCCGGGCACTTCATAGATCTGATAATACAACCCGAGCTGTTCGCTGGCATCGAATTCCGCCCGGCAACGTGGCACGATGCGCAGGTGCCCGATGATGAACGGTTCGTGCCGCGGTGCGGATGTCGGGGGGGCGATCTCCTTGATCTCATCGACCAACGTCATGCTGCTGAGCGTCAGTCGATCGCTCGCCAGATCGAGTACCACGAAATCGTGCTGGTACGAGCCGCGCAGTCGTTCCCGTTCGTCCACTAGCGCAAAGTAAGCACGATAAGCGCCGGGTTCGAACGCTCGTACTGCCTGAAACCTGAGGGGTCGCGAGGAGTCGGCCTCCGGAAATGGCTTCTGCACGGTCAGCTGTCCCAGATCGATACGCTCCGAACCGACCTGCTGCGCCACGTGGCCGAGTGCGCGGATCTTGGCCGGGTTGAAGCCGACCTCCTCTCGCAGGAAAGCCGGATCCACCTCAAACGTCAGGGCGACCAGAGTGGATGCGTCTTCGCTCAGGTAATGGGAAGTGCAGGCGCGGAACGGCATACCCAGGGTGCTCCAGCTCACGCTGACTCGTGGATCCGACAGGGGCATGGGGACCACCTGCAGGCGGCTCTGCTCCATGCGCGCCTCCAGACCGCTCGAGGGACCCGGTACGGCAAAGTCGGTTGCCGTGGGCGCGAAGAGTGCAGGATTTGTGAGGCGCACGAGTTGTGACTCGGAAAACGCGTCAGGGGCCAGGCGGTACTCACCGTCCGGCTCCTGGTCGAAGCGCACCACCACGAAGGGCCGCAATTCGGGCTGGGGGGGATGACGGTAAGCCCAGCTGATCTGACCACGACGGCTGGCCTGGACCGGCGATGCAGCGATTTCGTCCGGGGGGCCGAGCAGGACGTAAATCTTGCCGCGATCAGTCTTCCAGCCCGGCTTGGTGCTCTCCATGAAGAGTTGGTTCGCGGACGCAACCCGGCGCACGAACTCCTCGCGGAACTCGTTCTGGGGGGTCAGGGGGTCGGAATCCCGCCGTTCCCAGAACCGCTCAACGAAAGAACGGATCTCGTCCTCAGAGGTCAGCTGGCGGAACGCGCGCTCCTCCTCCGAGGTCAGCAGGTATCGAACCGGGCCCTCGCTCCAGTCTGCGTCAGGTTTCCCCTCTGGAGGGGTACCGGAGACGGCCAGAAGGAGCAATAGGGCCGCGGTGAGTGATTCCATTCAACGAAGGTTGAAGAGGACCTCTTCGGTCACAGACATCTGGGCAACAGCGTCCTGAACATTGATGCGAACCTTGAACTCGCCGGCCGGCCACCCGTTCAGGGGCAACTCGTACAGTGCCACCTGGCTTGCCTGCTCGGGAAGAGCCTGGGGCGGGGCTGCCTGCTGGAACTGGCCGTTCATCTTTCGAAAGAACGTGTAGGTGATCCCGAGCTTTGGCTGGCCCGTTCCCGGGTCGGCAGCGGCATTGTAGATCTGGTAATAGAGGCGCAGGGGGTCGTGCCTCGGAAAACTCTTCTCTACGTGCGGAACGACCTTGAAGCTGCCCCATATGAAGGGTTGCTTGACAGTGGGATCGAAGTCGGTGGCTCTCTCCAGCGCCGAGGCCAGAGTCACGCTGCTGATCTCGAGACCCCCGGCCGTAAATGCGGGGAGGACGATCATCTGGGTGCGGCCTCCCACAAGCTTCTTGTCCGGAGACCAGACGCCGGTCGACAGCCGGTAGCGGCCGGGTGGCAGGGCGTACCCGGTCTGGTAAATCCTCAGACCGGAGGTGCTGGCGATGCCGCTGTCTGCGAAATCCTGGGCTGTGGTGAAATCGTAGTGCAGGTCCTGGTCGTTCATACCTGTGAGCCGCGCGAAGGGTCGAATAGCGCCGCCCGTACTTTCCAGCTGGTTTGGACGGAAGGCGACGCTGATGGAAGCGTAGGTCTTATCCCCCTCCGTCTTGTGAAACTCGACAAGGCTGTCGAAATCCAGATCCGCGAACGTCTCACCGTTGCTGCTCTCGAGGGCTTTCAGCACCTCGACGATCGAGAACGATTCCCCGGTCGGTGCGGATTGAGGAATCATAGGCACCGGCGCGGTCGATGGGGCTGGCTGGGAATCAGGCGCTCCAAGAACCGGGTTGAACGCCAGGACAAGCAGCAACAGGGATGGGTTGATTTGTGCGGCAGCGCGGGCGGAAAACTTCATGTCGCAAGTATTCTCCTTTTGGATGGGTTGAACGCGGCCTCTCGAGCCGATCCGGCCGCCAACGTCAGAAGTAGAATTCTAGCCCGAATTGGAAGCGGCGGCCAAACTGACGCGTGGCGGGGTTGGCCGGGTCGAAAATCTCCAGGCCGTTGTCGGCGGCACGGTTGACGTTGAAGATTCTCAGGTCATCAGAGTTGAGCAGGTTAAAGATGTCAAAGCTGCCAGTCGTCCTCACCCGGCCTCCGAGTGTGAACGACTTCTTGAGGTTGAAGTCAAACGTCCAGATGTCCCGGTTCCGCTGGTCGTTTCGCTGCGCGGTCGGAAAGATGGTCCGGAAGGTGGCATTGCCGAGATCATCCACAACGAAATCCCGGTCAATGACCGAGAATGGAAGGCCGGAAGCGTAGGTGATGCTGCCGCCGACGCTGAACTCCTTGGGGAGGTGGGCCACGGCATTGAACTTGAAGACGTGGCGCTGATCGAAGTTGAGGAAGCCGTCTTCGAGATCGACCTGGGAGGGGTCGTCCCCGAGCAGCGACAGGAAAGCCTCGGCGTTCCCCTCCGCCTCGGACCACGTGTAAGAGGCTTCGAAAAGCCAGTTGCGGTGCAGGCGCTTGGACAGGACGATTTCAAGGCCCCGGTAGTCAGACACGTTCAGGTTGCTGAGGTAGAAGATCTGGTTGAAGTTGGGGTTGATGACTTCGAGGTCGGGCTGACCATCGGGAGTGCAGTTGGTGGAAGCTGCATTGAAGCCATCGACGCAGTCGTCGAAAAGGCCGTCCCCCGAGAACACATTACTGGTCTTGTCTCCTCCCAGCCGGTCGACTGGCGTGTGGTTGACATCGATGTCCTGGAGTTGATCCCTTCCCTTGCGCTCCGTGTAAACCACCTTCACAGCCAGCTCCGGCGCCAGCTCGCGCTCCATGCCGATGGTCCATTCGTCCGTGTAGGGCGTGCGCAGGTCCCGATCGATCTGGTAGATCGTGAAAGCGCCTTCAGTAAGTTCCCGCAGGATTTCCACCGTTTCGTCCCGCTGCAGGAGCGTGAACGACTGGGTGTCCGCGCGCTGCTCGCGCACCACGGTGTTCAGGAAGAGCGATCCGTAGAATCGACCCCAGGTTCCGTAAAGCTTCGTCTTGCCGTCCGCGAAAGGATCGTAGGAGATGCTGAAGCGCGGGGCGACGTTGGTGTTTCCAAGCGAGATGTCCTCGGGATCGATGTCCGTGCCTTCGCGTAAGCCTCCGGACACGCTGCCGGGGCAGACGATCCCGGAGCCGGACACATCACCCGGAGCGGCACCCCAGTTGGAGGTGCGGCTGCAGTCGAAGTTATTTCGGCTGAAGATGCTCTTCAGGACGGCGAAGTCTGAATTGGATGGAATCGAAGGGTCTGTGCTGCTGTTGGGTGAGGTCTGTCCGTTACAGGTACCGTCACCATCGAGATCACAGTAAAAAGTGTCGGTGAGCGGGTTGATGTCGAAGTTCAATCCACCTTCCCCGGCCCTCACAAACTGGCCCCGCGCACCATCCACGTTACCGACCGCCGTCGGAGCTTCGTAGAAGAGGCGGGCAGTCCGGTTGTACTCGCCGAGCTCCTCGAGCGGATCGAAAGGCGTGCGGCCCGGGGCATGGACGACCTCCCGGTCGACCCTCACGCCGACGTTGACCGTCAGGTTGGGGATCGGCTTCCAGGAATCCTGAACGTAGAAAGCGATGTCATAGCGGTCGGCCTCGGCGTCTCTCTGTCCGTTCGGAACCGGAGCCTGGAAATTGAAGACGCCGGGGATCCCTCTAGCGATGGTCTGGAGCACGGTCGGTCGGAAGGTCGTGTCTTCCGAATAGTCCTGATCGAGGAACTCGATTCCGGTCTTGATGGTGTGGTTTCCGAAGAAATCATCGACGTAAAAAGACAGATCCTCGCGAATCTGGAACTGCTCGGAATTCTGGATCTGGGTGAGGAAAAACGGACCTTCCACAGTGCGGTTCGAAAGGTCGAAGATGTAATGCTCGCTGACCGGGTTGACGCTGAGGCCGGTACGCGTCACGAAGTCAAGCATCTGTTCATCGAACATGACCGGGTTGCCGTAAATGTTCTTGTCATCCTCAATGTCGAAATCGGGGGTGAAGGTCGGCAATGTGTCCACGTCGAACGTGAAGAAGCTCACGGTTGAATCGAGGAACACCGAGGGAGACATGACCCATGTCTCGCGCAGGGTGAAGATGCGGCCCACTTCCTCGGTGAGGGCGTCTGTTTCGTCAGCGATCGTGGGTCCGATGAAGTTGCCGAAGGTCTCCGTCGGCTCGTAGATGAACTCCAGGGCCGCCTTGTGCTCGGGGTTAACCTGCCAGGTCATCTTGAAGAAGTCCCGGTGGCCCTCTTTACCCTGGAGCTTGGAGGCAGCCCCGAAGATGACGGGTTCCTGCTCGTCAATGTACTCCAGGGCGGCGAAGTACCAGAGGCGGTCCTTCTTGAAGGCGCCACCCGCGGTCACGAACGGTCGCAGGGTCCTGAATGAAGGAATTTCACGCACGTCATCCGTGACGTCCCTGTTGGCGGCTCCGTCGCTGTCGATGCTGGAGGACTGGTAGAAGACCTTGAAAGAGCCCTGGAACTCGTTGCCACCGCTGCGCGTGGTCACCAGCCCGAGACCACCCTGGCTGGTGTACTCGGCCGTCAACGCTCCCGTGATGATCTGTATCTCCTCGAAGGCCTCGATGTTGAGGTCAAGGGCACGTTCCGAGGTGAACGGACTGTTGACCGGGACTCCGGAGAGGCGAAGCTGGAAGTCGACCTCGCGGGCGCCTTTCACGTTCGGGTTGCCGTCTCCGTCGATGTCGGTGACACCGGGCGCCAGGGTCAGGGTCTCCGAGTAGCTGCGGCCGCGAATGGGCAGCCCGGTGAGGAATTCCTGGCTCACGGCGGTGGAAACGGAGGTTTTCTCCGTGTCGATGATGTCGCCTTTGGCCTCGACCCTGATGACCTCGACCAGTTCTTCAGTGAGGATGAAATCAACGGTCGTGGCCCTGCCGGTGTCCACATCGACGGGCCTCTGGATCTGGGTGCTGAAGCCGGGGAAGGCTGCGGTGATCTCGTAATCGTTTCCGGCGGGGATGGCAGGCAACCGGTACTCACCTTTCGGGCTGGCGACGGTGCCCTGATTGTTGACCGAGGGATTTGATTCGCTGCGGACGGTAACGGTGGCGCCGGGAAGCGGGTTCCCGTGCTTGTCGGTGACACGCCCCCGGATGATGCCCGACTCCTGGGCAATGGCAACTCCGCTGAGCACCAGCCAGGTGGCCATGAACGCTGTGGCGGGGCGCAGAAATCTCATGTGAGAACGATTTCCCTCAGTGTCTGTCTTCCTGTTTCCCGAGGCCTGGTCTGAGTCATTCGGGGCGCAGGCCAGCAGCGTAAATGCCTTTATTTCAGCAGCTTTAGGCTTTCACTTTCGGGGGGATTATACTCG
>CBEVTG010000099.1:0-6630 GCA_965552745.1 uncultured bacterium | reverse complement strand
CAGCGGCGCGTAATAATCGAGCGCCACCGCCTTGCGCAGATACGGGATGGCGTCGAGGGGTCGGTCACGGTCCAGCATGAAGTTTCCGGCCTGCGAGGAGAATCCATACACATCGGGAAACTGGCGCACGGTTTCGACATGCAGTCGCTCCGCCTCCTCGAGCAAGCGTTGTCCGGCGGCGTGATCGCCCTGGCGCAGGTGCTCGAGGCCCACCTCCTCAGCGGCGTAGGCTGCCTGGTGCCTGTAGAGACCCACTACCGGGTCCAGTTCAGCGGCGCGACGCAGGTCAGCGAAAACTGCCGGGTCGATGACGCCATCAGAGGCGAGGACACGGCGCACCGCACGCTCCCCCCTGCGCTGGGCGAGGTCAGCCCTCAGCCAGTCCGCGGCGATCAGCACGGAAACCAGCAGGAAAGCGATGCCTGAGGCCATGAGCGCCCAGCGGGGAAGACGCTCCCGATCCCGGGCCTCGTGGCGTGAAGCCATGAGGGCCAAAACTGCGAACCCGAACACAATGAAGATGGGTGCCGTCTCCAGAGCGTCAGCCGCGCCGGCCACAGCAAGCGCCCCCACAGAGCCCGCGAGGCCAACCCGCAGCCAGGCACGCTGGGGGTCGGCACTCGATCTTCCCAGCACGCAGAACAACAACCAGATGGAGAAGGCCGCCAGACCAGGGAGGCCGGTCTCGTACAGGCGCTGCAGCCCCACAGAATGAAGCTGCCCGACCGCCTCCCCCCACTCCGAAGCGCCCGGCACCTGCAGGCGATACCGGCCAAACGTCAGGGGTACCGATCCGGGGCCATACCCCAGAAGTGGCTCTTCGCCGAGCGCCAGGACGGTACTTCGCGCAAAGCGCAGGCGGCTGGCGACGGCGGTGTCGGGATGTCCCTGGAGAACCGCCTTCAGGCGCCTCCAGTGAACCTCAGGGTGTGATTTGTAGCGCAGGCCGGGTTCCTGAGTGGTGTCGGTCCTCGCGCGCGCAAATCCGACCACGCCGGCGCGTTCACCCAGCGTGGAACGACCTAGAGCGATCGGCAGCCCAAGCGACAGAAGAACCAGAAAGGCGGCCGTCGCACCGGCGGCGGCATCGCCCCGGCCCGAACGCCACCAGGCGGTCACACCCAGGAGAAATGTGAGCAGGGAGGCCACCAGAGCCAGATGCGCCGTGGTCGAGCGGCTCACGACCAGCGTGTACAGGAGAGGAGCCAGGCAGAAAAACCAGCCCGCGCGCACGACGCGTGAACGTGCGCTCACAGCCAGGGCAGCCGCAAGCGGCAGTACGGCCACGGCCACTGCACCGTTGTAGTTGGGGTTGGCGAACGGGAAGACCGGACTCTGTCCGCCCTGCACCAGCCAGTAGATAATGCCCACAGTACTGCCCAGCACACCAAAAAGCGCCAGCGCGGCCGTCCAGCGCCTCAAGCGCTCCGCGGTTCCAGCCGTTCGCGCGATCAGGTAAACCCAGCCGGCGAGACAGAGCCAGGCGCTCAGACGGCGCAGGGCGGGGCCGGTGTGTTCCGCGAACAGTGAGGAGAAGGTCAGGAGGACCAGCAACAGCAGAAGCGAGGCCGATGTTGCGGTGTGCATGCGGCCCGGGCCAATCGGACCCACGCGCGGCCCCGGGGCCGAATCAGGGGTGAGCAGCGACCGCCCGCGCCGTATCCAGGATCCCCCGGCTCCTACCAGCCCCACCAGCGCGAGCGCATGGAGGAAGGCAGAACTCTGCCAGCGCGGCAATCCACCACCGGCCAGCATCAGGCAGGCGAGGGCAATTCCGAGGGCGACCACCAAACCCCAGCGCCTCGCACCCCCATATTTCACGAGAAAGCCGGTTGTCTGCGTCTCCATCGGGCTTTTTCCCGTCTCTGTATCGTCCTCTTAACAGAGGAAGAGCCGTCCAGAGGCCCCACCTCGGGACGGCTCTTCAACCCTTCCTGATCCCCGGAGCCTGGACCCCGGAGACGGTTTCCGGATTAGCGTGCCATCCGGGTCATCTCATCCGCCGGGATCCGCGTCGCTCCGGCCGACGACGTCGTTTCAACAACGGTCACGAGGACATCGTCAGAATCCTGAAATTCGCCGTCGCTGACCGTGCAACTGAACAGCAGGAACAGGTTCGGCACAACCGTCGTCTGTCCGGGCTCGGGGTTGGGGGCTGCGAACAAAACGATGTCCAGCGTCGGATCCGGGATAATGACGAGGGGTCCGCCGAGCTGCTCCCAGAGGAAGGACAGCGGGTCCGGCTTGTTATCCGGATCATCACTTGCCGAGCAATCCAGCGTCACGATCTGGCCCCCGAACACCATCTGGTCCCCACCCGCGCGGGCAACCGGTCCCAGGTTCGGATCTTCGGCTACAACCGTCAGGGCGTCAGGAACGCAGTTCAGGCCCAAGGTGTTCGTCCCCGAGAGCTCGAACCCGTAGTTGTGGGCAATCGGCGGTACAACGAAATCCGCAAGGCACGGATCCGCCTGCAGCTCGAGGATGACATCCGGGCCGCTGGTCTGGCTCCAGGTACAGGTGACGTCCAGACCCTGGGGATCGTTCACCGTTCCAGCAAGCGTCACGGTGTCGCCAATAATGACCATCTGGTCGGGCCCCGCATCGCAGGTCGGTATCTCCGGTCCGCCCACAACGAGGATGGTCGCGCGATCCGGGAAGCTCGACCAGATGCCGTCGCTGACGGTCAGGTCAAACTCGAAGGTCCTGGTCTCCATGTCGGGGTCAGAGGGGGCGGTGAAGGTCGGGCTCGGCGAGCCGGGATCCGAGAGCGCCACCGGGGGGCCGAACACCTGCTCCCAGGAGAAAGTCAGAGAATCAAAGTTAGGATCGGAGCTCCCGGTTCCGTCGAGCGTCACCAAAGTACCGGGGACGGTATCCTGGTTCCCGCCAGCATCGGCAACGGGTGGCCCCTCGCCGGCACCCACGCAGCAGTTGAGGGTGATGCGGTCGGAATCCCTGCCCGTACCCTGCCTCTTGGCGCCCCGGATTTGGGCCACGACCGTGGTACGCCCGCTGCCAACCGGGATGCCAACTACGGTCACACCCTGAGGGCTCAGGTTAAAAGTGTCCATCTGGACCCTGGAGAGCGCCGCGCTGAATGTGCCAGCATCCGTGGTGGGCCCGAACAGGAAGTCCATCTCTGCGATAACGGACCCCTCCGGCACGAGGGTCACCGACTGTGTAATCGGCACTCTCATGAGCGTCTGACCGAACACGTTGAGAACCTCGATCGCCTCCGGGTTCAAGAAGGCGTTCACCTCCGCGGACTGCCCACCTCCGATGTAATCGGCCGCCCCTGTCTGGGGCATCACCAGGAGGCACAGCGCCGCCACTCCGGCCAGCATAGAACCTACGGTCTTTCCAGATACCTTCTTCACGTTCCCGGGACGCATGAATACCCCCTTCCGTAACTAAACGTACGGAGAAGATTTAGACGCATTCCTACCCAGCAGATAGTCCAACGCCTTCCCATTGCCTTATGACCTTTTAGTACCGCGACATAGGCCACCTGTCAAGGCCGAGATGACCAAAAAATAGTCTTTTTTCTCAATACCCGTGGCAGGTTCTACCGGCGGTCTGCCGGCGGGGCCGGCTCAGCCTTTCCGGCGCTTTCTCTTGGGGGGCGGGTGAATCATCTCTTCCGCCGTGTGGATGGCTCCCGGACCCCAATGCGTGGGGCCATACACCCAGCGTTTGGGGCTGGCCAGGCGCCGCCGGCGCGGCGTTTTCGATCGGGTAGTTTTCCGTCGCAGGCGCGGGGCCGCAGCGGGTTCTTCGACCGGTGCGGAGTAGGGCGTGGATGTAGTGGATTCTTCACCGTTAGTGGCCCCACCTGCCTCCTGAGACACCTCAACCTCAGGGCTGGGTGTGGCCTCCTTAGCCGGGGCCGATGCGGCGTCCGTGCTGGAAGCCTTCCTTTCGGCCGGGGTGCTGCGCCGTCGCCGGCGGCGACGGCGCTTACGCTCCGGTGCGACAGCCTCTTCGGGAGGCGCTATGGGCTCACCGACCAGTGGCTCCAGAGCCTCCGTGACGGCCTCCGCCCCAGGGGCGGGGCGGGTGTCCTCTGCCACCCCTTCGGTGGGAGGCGCCTCCAGGCTGCTCTCTTTCTTGTGTGCCGTGCCCCTCCGCCTGCGCCGCCGGCGGCGGCGCGGACGGCGCGCGGCGGATGGCTCTCCCTGCGAACTTCCGGAGGCTCCTGTACCCGGATCCGCCCCGATCTCCACCGACCCCGGCTCCTGCTCCCTGGCTGGCGGGAGTGCACCCGTCGGGCCGAGAACCTCTCTCTGTGGCTCCGCGAGGGGAGGAGGCTCTCCCGGCTCGGAAGGCTCAGGTCCGGATGCCACCGGGGGGGCCGCGTCGCCTCCGGGTGCTTCCGAGGCGGGCGGTTCCTGGCCACGGTGGCGGCGGTGCCGCCTTCCACCACGCCGGCCCCGGCGCCGCTTGCGCTTTACTCCACCGTCACCCGGCTGATCCGGCCCGGAGGCCGGAACGGGGTCGGCGTTTCCCGAAGGGGGTGTCTGGGAGTTTCCGTTATCTTCCATCATGGGAATCTGTCAGAGGGGGGGGACGGCGCAACGGGCGCCCGCGTCAGTCCGCTTCGGTCCGCGTCCGTGGAGTGCGGGAAGCGATCTCTACCTCGTTGAGCTGCTCGACGAGCCGGGCGACGGCCGCGTAATCCTGGTCACCGAGCCCGCGTCCCTCGGCCGCCGAATAGAGCGCTGCAACGGCCGTGGAAACGGGCAGCGCGACATCCAGAGACTTCGCCTCCGCAACCGCCAGCTTGAGATCTTTATCCATCCACTTGAGCGAAAACTGCGGATCCATGTTGTCGTCGCGCAGCGCAGCTCCCTTCAGTTTGAGAAGCGGCGCGCCGCCGGCGCTCGAGCCCATGACGTCCAGAAATGGCTCCACTCGTACTCCGGCTCGACGGCACAGAATCATGACCTCGGCAAGCATCTCGACCATTCCCGCCTGAAGCACGTTCAGCGCCAGCTTGACCATTGTGGCCGCCCCTGCTGCACCCACATGAACCACCGTGCGGGCCACGGGTGCCAGGATGCCGCGCGCTCGATCCAGCACCTCCGCTTCCCCGCCCACCATCACGGTCAGCGAACCCTCTTCGGCTCCGACCTTGCCGCCGGTAACTGGCGCATCCAGAAAGCCCGCCCCCTTCCGGGCGCACTCGTCTGAGGCCCGCCGCACCTGCTCGCGCGAGACCGTCGACATCTGCAGCAGCACGCTCTCCGATTCGAGGCCCGCGAAAACACCCTGATCTCCCCAGAGCGCTTTCTCGAGATCGGGCACGTCCCCCACGATGGTGATGACATAGCTCGAGCCACGCGCAGCCTCCGCGGGGCTGCCGCAGATCTCGATGTTCTTGCCCTTCAACGCCTCGGCCCGCTCTCGCGTACGGTTGAAAAGCCGCAGGGCGTGCCCCGCCCGGGCCAGGTTGCGCGCCATCGGCTGTCCCATCAGTCCAAGGCCGATAAATCCGATCGTCTCAGGCATGTGTTTTTCCGTCCAAATCGCTGCTCACCAGGCGGATCCAGGGCACACCCTGCCCAAGGCAGACACCGCGGCGCGATTCTAGCGCCGGGACCACTGCCAGCACAACCTGTGAGGCGTGTTTGACTGGGAGGGGACGGAGCCATATACTGCGCCGTCCGACCACGGAACATCGACTTTTTCCCGACCGGTCGTCACGGAGAACCTTCGTGCGTTGCCTGCGTCTGTGCGGCGTCATCGTGCTACTTGCAGCCGCGTGCCTTGTGCTCGCGCCCCTGTCGCATGCCTCGGAGAACGCGCCGGAGGGACAGACCGGGCACCATCTCGGGTCGGAGCTCCCGCTCTGGAGCACTATACCGTTCGCCGGCATCCTGATGTCGATCGCACTGTTTCCGCTGGTCGCACCTCGATTCTGGCACCACCATTACCCGAAGATCACCACCGCCTGGGCCCTGGCCCTGGCGGTACCTTTCCTTCTCAGTTACGGCCAGCTTGCGTGGGGGGAAATCACCCACATCTACGCGCTCGACTACATTCCCTTCATCATTCTTCTATGGGGTTTGTTCACGGTTTCCGGCGGCATTCTCATCCGCGGAACCCTGCACGGAACACCGGCGCTCAACTCCGTGATCATTCTCATCGGCACGGCCCTGGCGTCATGGATCGGCACTACCGGAGCCTCCATGGTCCTCATCCGCCCGCTCCTCCGCGCCAACGCATGGCGCAAGAACAAGAGCCACATCGTCATCTTCTTCATATTCCTGGTCAGCAACATCGGCGGCTCACTCACGCCCCTGGGGGATCCTCCGTTGTTCCTGGGGTTCCTGCACAGTGTGCCGTTCTTCTGGACCCTGAATCTGCTGCCGCACATGGCGCTCGTGTCGGTGATTCTGCTGGCGCTGTTCTACGCCTGGGACACGCTCGCCTTCCGGCGGGAAATGGCCGATTCACCCCGGGCAGCGCGGACTGAATCAACCGACCGCTCCCCGCTGCGCATCGAGGGGCTCGTCAACGCGCCTCTGCTGCTCGGAATCCTGGCAGCGGTTTTCATGAGCGGGGTCTGGCATCCCGGTGAGATCCATCTAGGTCCCGTGCATCTCGGCATCCAGACCCTCGCGCGCG
>CBEVTG010000098.1:0-6633 GCA_965552745.1 uncultured bacterium | reverse complement strand
CTCAAATGGCCAATAGGGCAAGTACAGTTCCAGCCACTCGGAGAATGCGTATGCCGACATAAATTCCTCGGAAGCCCTTTGCCACGGCGAACCGAAAGTGACCACGATCAATCCGATCCCCATAACGACAATACCCATCAACTTGAACACTGGCTGCACGCTGCTTTGTGGATCGCCTTTCTCAGCACGTTGCAGGCGCTTTTTCCGCCATGCCGCGGCCCGCAGGCCCCAGACCAGGAAACCGCCCCAGTAATAGACATAGTCAATCAAAACCGGATTCGGATAGACGAAAAGCGCCCACCAGTACACGCTGAAGGCATATATCCACAAGGAATAAATACCGATCTTATGCAGGTGCTTCCACTGCGTGGGGTTCAGATGCTTGCGGCCAAATCGGAATGAAGTCAGCGTCATGGCAGCCAGGAAGAAGTAGCCCAGGATGCCTTCAATCACATCACGGAGCACATAAACATCTTCTATGTAGTAATCACGGTGAACCGTCCCCAGCCACACGATAAACAGCGCCTGCCAGGCCATCGCAGCCGCAAAACACAGCCCGAAAAACTTCCGATTGCGCAACAGCCAGAGGCTCAACGGCCCAGGAAACAGCGCCCGGATTGAAGACGCCCCAAAAGCCAGGTACAGCCAGGGTATCGCACACCGCACCGAAAGCTGGATCATGGAAGAAACGCCGGGCGCGGAGGACAAGTCGGTCCGCATCATCGCGATAATCATGGCAATGGATATCGGGCCAGTGATGAGCCAGAACAACCTCCACCCATTGATGGCTTTCTTTCCTAATACTTCTTTCAGCTCAATGCTCATGGATTCTCGTACTCTCGCTGTTCCTATTGCTTTTTCTGCTCCTCGAGGATCTTGCGGTTCTTCACTCTCAGGTTCCAAGCCTCACCCATTCCATTCTTGAGGTCATCGGGGGCCTGGTCCAGCGGAACCACGAGGTCGCCGTCGACGGGCCATTCTGGCAGCAGGACCGGCATGTAGCCTTCCGGATAGTAGAGTGCGGGATCGATCTCCATGTCCCGGACGAACGGTTCCTGGATCTCCTTCCGGCTGGTCGGCGGGTGCGGAACCACGAGCTGGCCGTTGGTGAAGTCGAACTGCGGAGATCTGCTGTTGGGGTAGTCTGGAAGGATGCCTTCACGAACCCAGATGCTCTCCTTGGTCACGTTGACTACGATCCCGTCGGGCGCGCCGAAGTGATAGGGGCCCTTCCAGTGATAGCGTACCTGCGCCACCGTTTCCTCGTTCTGGTACGGGTCGAAGGCCATGTGCGTGGTCATGAACAGCCGGGGCTTGATCTGATTTGCCACATAACCGGCCGCGTAGCCCACCGTATGGTGGGTATCGATCGTGTAACGGCCGAGGAACGGAGGCACACCCTGCACGCCTGAGCTGATGGACATCAGCTCCGCCTGGGTCTCCGTGACGTATACATCGCAACCCTTTGCGTACTGGAGGTCCAGCTTGTTGGGACGGCCGTCACCGGTCCACACGAAGCACAGGTCGTTCCAGTCCAGGCGGTAGGCCGAGGCACCATCCTTGGCGTGGGAGCGCTGCCAGTGAGTCACCTTGACGCCGTCCTTTTCATAGACCACGCCTCCGTTGTCACGAAAATCGAATTCGTGGACCTTGATGTCCCAGCCCTTGCCAACCGGGAACACGCTGAAGGCATCGGTGTGCCAGCCCATCATCATCTTCATGCCTTCGACCATCCTCGCGGTGCCGTACTCGGGCGTGCGGCCGGAGGGTCCGTAGACGTTCAGGTTCTCGTGCCAGCCGCCGGCCCAGGTGCCGAACGCCCACAGGTAGGGCAACGCTCCGAAGTGATCCACGTGCAAATGGGTAATGAAAACATGTTTGAGCTCGTTGAGGGCGAACCCACCGGCAATGTAGTTGGCGATCGAGCCCTCGCCGATATCGAACACGAAGTTGTCACCGTTGCCGAGTTGTACAAAGACTGAGGTCGCCGCCTGCCCCGGACGGACCATCGGCGAGCTGCCCATGAAGATGATTCTCATCTCGTTGGGCTGGACATCCTCCTTCCTGGGGAGCCAGTTAGCAGCGCTGGCCAGCCAGGGCTGAGGCGATATGCCCTCGAAGAGCAGACCTTCCTTCCAGCGACCCAGCGGTACGCCACCGGTCAGCGCTTTCTTGATCTCCTTCTCGCTCGAGGGTTCCTGCACCGGTGGCGCCTGCGCAAGGACCGCGGCGGGTGTGCCGGTACAAAGCAAGATAAGCAGGATCGTGTTCAAGACAGGCTTCGCATTCATCACAACACCTCCTCCGAGGGTGGCCACGCACAAACCGACACCCCGCCCCTGAGGCTGGTGGAACTTCTTGGGCCGAGGCTGACGGTTGAGAGGGATTATAACTTACGGGCATTCCAGGACACTCCGGGAAAAAGGAAAAATGGCGGCACGTCCGCGTCCTGCACGACGTGCAACGTAAAATCTTCGCGTTTATGAGAATTTACAGCGAGCGTGCCGTTCCGTTGAGAAGGCCGCTGCTCTATCCAACTGAGCTACAGGCGCGCGTTGACTCCTAAGGGCTTACGACCGCGGGTATGTACTGGAGAATATCCTGGAAATCGCCCTGGACACCTTCCACATCGACGCGCACGGCATCGACGAGCTACTCACGCCATCGCCGGGGAAGCCGTAACGCGAAACGAACTCCGGTTAGTCGTTCCTGTTACTGCTTATTTGGAAGCGGCGGCTTCTGGTCGACCGGAATCGGCGAGCGGTACGGCGCATCGTCTTTCTTCTCATCGAAGAAAGCACGGGAGCGCGCGAGAAGATCCGCATCAGTCAGGAGGTCGACCCCCGTCAGAGCCAGGACCCGGGCCGCAACCTGGGCGGCCTTTGCCGCCCCCTGAGTGCCGTGCGACGCAGCGGTGGACCAGCTGTGCCAGGGCAATCCTTGTGCAGTCGACGCGACTTCAAGGCTCACGGTGGGGGTGATCCGGCTCACCTCCGCGACGTCGGTCGAGCCCCCCTCAACAGGCTCCGGCTCGTCTGCCAGCGGATCCACCTCTTCGGAAATCCCCGTCTGCTCCAGCTCCAGGAAACCCTGTAGCTCGCGGGCAAACGCCTGTTCATCTTCGGTGTAGTCGGGAGCGCCCACCCGCTCCAGGTTCGCCTGCGCGGCCTCCTGAAGGGGGCGGTTGAGGAGCATCTCGTGCACGCCGGTGATCAGCGTGACTTCATGCTTCGTACGCGTCGCCTGGGCCGCACCCGCTGCGATGTCGAGGATCCAGCCGTAGTTCTTCCCGACCTTCTCGCGGTTGTCGTCGCGGACGTAGTACCAGGCCCGCGCATAGTCCGGGACCACGTTCGGCGCCTCTCCGGCGTTGGTCATCACGTAATGGATCCTCGCGGTCGGCTCGATATGCTCGCGCATCAGGTTGACGCCATGGTTCATGAGCTCGGCGGCGTCGAGAGCGCTTCTGCCGTTCCAGGGATCGTAGGCTCCGTGGGCCGAGCGCCCGAAGAACTCGACGGCGAAGTTGTTCATTGCCTGTCCGGTATGGTTGAGGACACCCGTGTTGAGGGACGGGTGCCAGTCGAGGGCCGCATCCAGATCATCGAACAGCTTCGCGTTGGCCATGTAGACCTTGCCGATGAGGGTCTCCTCCGCCGGCGTACCATAGAGACGAACCGTGCCTTTAAGATCATGCTTCTCCATGACCCGCTTGAGGATGATCGCCGCGCCGACCGAGCCGGCACCGAACAGGTTATGGCCGCAGCCATGGCCATGGAGATGTCCATCCGCCCGCGCCTGGCGTCGCGGCACGGGATCGTTTCCGATGTTGGGCAGGGCATCGTACTCGGCGAGCACGCCCACGATGGGGTGGCCCTCCCCCCACTCGGCCACGAAGGCGGTGGGCATCCCGGCCACGGCGCGCTGAACGCTGAATCCCTCTTTCTCGAGCACGTCGGCAAGGTATGCGGCCGAGCGCTCTTCCTCGAGGGCGATCTCGGCATACTCCCACAGCGTCATCGACATGCGCCGAACTTCGCCGTCCAGATCCGCGGCCATTTCAAGAGCGCTCTGCTTGGAGGGCGGCAATGTGTCAGCCGCCGGTTGAGCGAACAGGGCAGGCCCCGCAAAAAACAGGGCCGCCGCGAAAAGCAGAACTACTCCGCAACACCTGCTGATCGATTTCCAGTTCATTCGATTCACGTCCCTCCTGTCTTAGACCAGGCGGGCCTCGACGAGCTCCTGGACGGCGCGGTGCGCCTGGTCGATCGCGCCGTCCACATAGGCGTAATACCCGGCGTCGGAGTTCGCGATGGCGATGCGGCCAAAACGACGCCGGCCGATCTCGTTCGGCGCCTGCCCCTCGGGCCATTCCGGATCGAATAGGCTGTTGACTTCATAGGCATACCCATGGGGCCACCGGTTGACGGTGATGGCCAGGATGTCCCGGGCCGGATCGAAGCCTGCCGCCCCGAGCATCCCCGCAAGGTGGGTACGAATCTCGCGCTCGAAATCCTCGAAGCTCATGTTGAGCAGCAGGTGTCTCCCCTCGATGAACTGCTCACGCCCGGTCAGGCCCGGCGTTCCCGGCGCCAGCGCGCCCAGGAGCTGTACGGCCACCGGTTCCTCCGAGTTCCAGCCCGATTCGTAGCGGCCGAGAGCCCGGCCCTGCGCGTAAACGATCCCGTGCAGCCGGCCCGGAGAGTAGAAGCTCGAGGCGCCCACACGCTCCAGGATCGCGCCTTCCCTCAGCAGCACGTTGCTCGAAACCAGAGGAACCTTCTGCCCATACTGCAGGGCCTGCTTCTGTGCCTCGGGCAGCGCGGGGCAGAGGGAAGGGATCATCGTGTGGTAGCAGGCCAGGACGCAGTTGCGCGCCCGCACCCGGCAGGCTTCCCCATCTCGCACGTACGTCACATTGATCCCTTCAGCACCCGGCAGGGCGTCCACGTGCACCGCGGTGCTGCTCAGCCGGATTCGCACGGGGCTCCCGGAACGATCGAGATGCGCATAATCGAATCGCGCTGTGATGATGTCTTCCATCGTCGATCCGGGGGCAACCCCCGGAACGAGAGCGCGTGTCAGCAACCGGGCCACCGACGCGTTCCCGTCGGCAAAGAGAGCGCCTTCAAGGTTGCTGAGGACGCCACCGGATTGTTCCTCGATCTCACGCCCCCAGGCACCGAGCCCCTGCAGGCCGGGCAGGCCTGACATCAGACACTCATAGACCGACTGGGCATCCGTGCCAAGCCCGTAGTACGTCTGGGGGGAACGATGGAAGAATTGCGCGGCTTCCTCGGACAAACCGGCGCGCTTGATCAGAAAGTCCTGATAGCTGATTTTCCGCAACACGGCCGGCTTCTCGGAATCGGAAATGTCGGAGAGGTAGTCAGTCCGCTCGGTGAGAAATCTCGTGAGCTCGCGCCTTGCAGAGGCCGACAGCGGCATCGCCTCGACGTGGTGCGCTAGCACCGGCCTCCCATCCTTGCCGGCGCGCCCGAGCGGCAGCAGATCCCCCGTGAGCGTCACGTCCCGGCCGTACGTGGCAGCGTCGAAGTAAACGCCCGATTTCAGCTCCAGAGGTGCATCGATGAAGTTGGGATCCTGCTTCTCGACCAGGGTCTTCACGTCCACACCCAGCTCGCGAAGCAGGTTGTTGCTGACATCGCTGTAGTGTGCATATTCGAGAAACACGCTGCCGCCCAGAGCGACGTGTGTCTTCCCCTGGTGCCGGAACTCGTTGCGCCTGGCGTGGCCGCCAAAGTCGTCGTGATTGTCGAGGACCAGGATACGCGCGTTCTTGCCGGCGGCGCGGCGGTAATAGTAGGCGGCCGCCAGTCCGCTGATGCCGCCTCCGACCACCACGAGGTCGTAGGACTCGTCCAGCACCCTGGGATCGCGCCACTGCCTGTCGTTCCAGGCCCGCTCGTGGGCGACCTCGAACGAGCCCGGGTGGCTGCCGCGCATCCCGGTCCGGGCCGGCGGGTAATCGCCGGCTCCAGGTGCGCGTTCAGCTTCACCTTTTCCCGCACACCCGAGCCATGGAGACGCCAGCGCCCCCACGAACGCGGTACCCATCCCGTGCAGAACGTCACGTCGTGTGATTGGCCTGAAGAGACCAAGCTCCCGATCCCGCTTCTCTCTTGCGCTCACCCTAGTCCTCCATCCTACTTGAGCGTCACCCAGACGAGCTCGATCGGCGTGTCGCCCGTGTTGCCCGACTCGTGCTGCTCGCTGATGTCGATGGCGTCCATCCATCCGACCGACCCGGCTTCCGAGACACCAACTTCCTCTATCTTGCCCTTCCGGCGCATGCTCCACTCGCCTCCCCTGATATGGATGTAGACCTGGTTTCCCGGGTGGGGGTGCACACCCTCCCACTCGCCGGGCTCGACGACGAATTTCTGGACCACAACCCGGTCATTCTCCAGGAGCACTTCACCGGGGATGTTCGGGTAATACTGGTGGTACGGCTTGGTTTCGGTTCCGGCGCTGGCGCTGAGTCCGAGGACTCCAAGTGTAATGAGGAGAAAAAAGAGGATACGGCGCATGGGGACTGCCTCCTTCCGTCTGAAACTCGAATCTGGATGATTCCGGACGGCGCTCACCGGCCCGGGTCGCCACAGGATACAC
>CBEVTG010000097.1:0-6667 GCA_965552745.1 uncultured bacterium | reverse complement strand
CTTCCGGCCTCCGGGCCCGCCGCAGCAATGCGCGGAAGGCCCGCTTCAGGGGCGTTGTCACGCGGGCTCTGGAAAGGGCGTCTTCTAGCCCCTGGTGTCGGTGGCGGTCGATGGAGCGTTCTACCTCCGAGATGGTCTCGGGGCTAAGACCGGCCTTGTGGACGAGTGCAGGCAGAATTCCACTGTGGCCGAGCATCATACGGAGTGATCTCAGGCCAGCGGCCCGCAGCGCCTCCAGAGCCACCATAGCAACCTCCAGGTCGGCAGGCCCGGGGTCACCTCCTACCTGCTCGAAGCCGATCTGGTGGAACTCACCCTGACCGAGCGTCTTTGGACCCTGGGGGCGGACTACCTCCCCGCTATAGAAAACCCGGATGGGCAGGGATTCCCTCCTGAGTCCGGTGGCGACCAGCTTGGCGACGAGTGGGGTCAGGTCGGGGCGTACCCCCACGACATGGCCCTCGGGGTCAATGAGCCGGTACATGCCTCCACTGCTGCCGTCTCCGACGCTGCGCCCGAATACCTCCTCATAATCAAGGATGGGCAGGATGACCTCTTCATACGACCAGCCGCGCAGGGACGCCGTGAGGGCGGTCTCCACGGCCCTGCGCCGACGCACCTCGGCGAGGCCATACTGCTGCACCCCTGAGGGGATGCGTTGCAGCAATCGTGATCGCGTGTTGCGTCCCATAAATTGAAAAACCCCTTCCCCGGCCGGGAAAGGGGTCCGAACGGCATCCCCACCCCGGGTGGCTGCGGAGCGGGCGACGGTCGGTCGTGGTCTATGGGCGACCGAGCAGCAGCCCGCTCAGCGGGTGTGGTGATGCCAGGTATAGATGCCCGCAGCGCAGAGGTGCCCGTCGGCGACGGCTGTTGCCGGCGGCATCCGGGGTACGGAGATCGGTGTCTGCGCTTCGGGTTGCATATGTAAATAGCCTGACCTGTAGACTTTACCTGCCTGCGCCCCCCGCGTCAAGTACCATTTTAGCGCGTGTACTTGTCATACTCCATGGGGTTCCAGATGCGGTGGCGGAACTCCTCCGGATCCAGAGGTTTCTGGATCTCCTTGTAGATCCGCCGCGCCACCTCGAGCTCCTTGCGGGCTTCGTCCTTGTTCTGGTACATGAACGGGTCGGGCACTGTTTCCGGAGCGATCTCCACCTTCTCCTCCAGGATTTCAATCAGGCGCTCCTGGCGCTTGAGCGCCTCGCCGAGCGCCTCCGAGCGCTGGCGGTTTTCGAGAGCCCTGGAGGTATCGAAACGATGGGCGATCGCTTCCGAGATGTCGCTGTAGATCTGCGCCGCATTCTCTCGCACGTCCGTGAGGGCGGTTTCGATATCCCTCACGGTCAGGGTCGCCGGGTCGAGAGGTTCCTCGCGTTCTGCCCCACCGAGGCGATGGTGCGTGACATAGGACGGAAACAGCCCGCGCACCGTATCAGCGGGTGGCCGGATCGCCTGGCCCTCCTCGTCCACGCCCTTGGGCTGGATTCCCTGAATGATGATCTGCCCGACCTCCGGACGCAGAACCTCTTTCGGTGGCAGGTATCCGTAGCGCAGAATGTCCTGCACCCCGGTTCCGCTCATGGTGATATGGAATTCCGGGCCATGCGGGCAGGTCTTCTCGGTGGCCATGCTCGAACATCGGGAGCAGTAGAAGGTTTCCTTGAAAAAGATCGGCGTGATACCGATTTCCTCGGGCGAGTAATTCTTGAAGATCTCCTGGGCGGCGTAGGGAGCGTACAGCTTTCCAAATCCCGCGTGATCACGACCCAGGATGAGGTGGGTGCACCCGCAGTTCTTGCGAATGATGGCATGCAGGATCGCCTCGCGCGGTCCAGCGTAGTTCATGGTGACGCGTAGCGGGGCCAGCACCACTCGATCTTTCGGGTAGTAGGTATCGAGCGCCGCCTCGTACGCCATGATGCGAAACTCATTGCGGAAATAGGCCTTGCGAGTTGTCTCGACAATCGGATGGATGAAGAGTCCGTCATACAGCTCCAGGGCGCATTTTTGCAGGTACTCATGCCCGCGGTGCAGAGGGTTTGCCGTCTGGAAAGCGACCACCGTCTCCCACTTGCGCTCCTCGTAGAAAATACGCCACGTTTCCTTCGGCTCGAGACGGTACTTCTCGAACGGTCCCCAGTGGGTGCGTCTCAGCAGGTCGATCTTTCCGGAAAGCAGCAGATTACCCATGTTGCGGTAGATGTGATCCACCCCCGGATGCTTCCGGTCGGTGGTTCCGAACACTTTCCGGGCGCGTTCCTCCTTGTCGCAGTTGAAGATATCTTCCAGATGCAGAATGGCGACCGGCTCGCGGGTTTCTTCGTCGAGGAGAGCCACCTCCTGGCCGTCCCTGAGATTCTCGATCGCCTGCTCGCGGCCGTGAGTGCTGGGAGCGAAGGTGATTGGCATCGTCCACGGCAGTCCGTTGGCGAGACGCCCCCGATCGAGCACGCTCTGGTAATCCTTGGGGCCCATGAACCCCTCGAGAGGACTCAGAACCCCCGTGGCAATCATCTCCATGTTGACGATCGCCTCGCGCCCGACGGTGAGATACGGAAGGGTACGGGCGGCGCGCAGCGCGCTCTCGACCTGTTTGGTTTCCAGAACCCGCTGGATCAGCTTGCCGCCATGCGGTGCCGGTCCGGGGCTCGAAGCAGCTTGGCTCACTCTTGATTCCTCCTCAACGAAGAAGTTACTGCGCCGGTGCCCCATTGGCATCGGTCGAGGCTGATATTTCCCGGTCGCCGTCTGCGGCTTCAACTTCAGTTTCAGACCCCTTCCCTGCCGCACAATCGACGACCTTCTGGAACTCCTCGAGCCTCGGCTCGATGGTGGCGCTGGGGCGGGCGCGGGCAGCAACGCACTCGGCAGTCTTCAGGCCGTTGCCTGTGATGCACAGAACCACCGGTCCGTCTCCGCCGATACGACCCTGTTCGACCAGCTTGCGGGCTACCGCGACCGTGACACCGCCTGCCGTCTCGGCAAAAATCCCTTCCGTTTCCGCCAGCAGGTGGATTCCCTCGACAAGTTCCTCGTCGGTGGCATCCTCCCCCCATCCGCCGGATGACCGGATGAGCTGCTTGGCGTAGTAGCCATCGGCAGGGTTGCCGATCGCCAGCGAGCGCGCGATGGTACGGGCACGAACTGGACGCACCTCGTCCAACCCCTGCTTGATCGCGGCCGTGATCGGCGCACAGCCACTTGCCTGGGCACCGTGGAATCGCACCGGACCCTCTTCCACCCAGCCAAGGCGTGACAGCTCCTCGAAGGCTCTTGCAACCTTGCCGATGAGCGCGCCACCGGCCATCGGCACCACCACGTGCTCCGGCAGCTTCCAACCCAGTTGTTCGGCGATCTCAAAGCCCTGGGTCTTGGAACCTTCGGCGTAGAAGGGGCGCAGGTTGACGTTCACCAGTCCCCAGTTGTACGCAAAAGCGATCTCACCGCACAGACGGTTGACCTGGTCGTAGTCACCCCGCACGGCGATGAGCCGCGCACCGAAAACAGCCGTGCCGACGATCTTGAGCGTCTCCAGATCTTCGGGCACCAGAATGTAGGTCTCGAAGCCCGCACGAACTCCCTGGGCGGCGACCGCATTGGCGAGGTTCCCCGTGGAGGCGCACCCCACCACGCTGAAACCGAACTCCCGAGCCTGGGTCAATGCCGCCGACACCACGCGGTCCTTGAACGAAAGGGTCGGAAAGTTGACGGCGTCATTCTTGAGAAAGAGGGAGCGAATGCCCAGTGCTTTTCCAAGGCGCGGCGCGGGCACGAGCGGTGTGAATCCGACCTCCTCACCCACCGGACTGTCCGTGGCGGTCGGTAACAGTTCGCGGTAGCGCCACATGGATGCGGGACGGTTCGCCAGATCGGAGCGGCGCACGGCGCGGCCGATCGCCTCGTAGTCGTAAGTAAGTTCGAGTGGCCCGAAGCACCCCTCGCAGATCGCCTGGGGCCGGACCGGGATCTCCCGGCCACACTCGCGACACGTCATGCAGCGTACGAACGACATGTGAAGCTCCTTCCCCCGGTTCCTGGCCCGGACTGGAATCAGGGGTAAAAAAAAACCTCTTCGAATATAGAAGAGGTTTTAGCGTTGGGATTGCTTCTGTCTACCTCATCTATCAGAAGCGCTTAGCTTCTGCAGGAGTTGGCACCTTCCGTTCCGGGCCTGCCGGAACCGGTTGCCGTGGGCTCACAGGGCCTGTCCCTAACCCACTCTTGATAAGACAGATATAAGGATGTTTGTGTGCGGCGTCTCTAACGCCTGTTGATGATCGTGCCTCCCCGGGGCCATCCCGGAAGCTAAACTTGGTCGGCATTGTAGCGCGGAACCGGATCTACCGCAAGTCCCCCGGCCTCCCGCCCGGCGCCTCAATGCCCGATATAGCGGGCGTAAACGCTCCGCGCCACTGCCTCGTCCCGGGTGCCCGTGATGATGGCCCTGCCATCCGTAAAAAGCGTGATCAGGTAAGGGTCGATCCGGGCCCGCAGCAGGTAGCGGTTCCGCTCGACCCCTCCAAGCGGGGCGAGCTTTTTCTCCATCGCTTCGAGATCGACCTGCCCCGCATTCAAGGGCCGGACCTGCACCGATTCTCGGCCGCACAACGTGACCGCGTTCGACTCCATCCCTCCCTCGAGGTGCTCGAACTCCTTGCGCCCGCAGGCGGGGCAATCGTTCCTGCGGGACCCGGGCCCAAGAGAGATCGTCTGCAGACGACCCTCCCAGACGTCCACGCTCTGCAACCCGAGGTTGAGGGCTTCCCGGCGCCCGGCCAGGAGCTTCAGCGCCTCGGCGGTCTGCAGCCCCGAAATGACCGAGACGATTGACCCCAGGACGCCGGCAGTGTCACAGGTCGGCACGGATCCGGGGGGTGGAGCGCTCTCAAAGAGGCACCTAAGGCAGGGAGTCTCACCCGGGATGATGGTGAACGTGAGCCCATACGAACCGACACAGGCGCCGTAGATCCAGGGAACGCTCCGGGCTATCGAGAAGTCGTTCACCAGCAGCCGGACCTCGAAGTTGTCGCTGCCGTCGAGGATCAAATCCACATCGGAGAGCAGCCGGTGCGCGTTTCCCGGGTTCAAATCCTCAATCTCGGCATCGATGCGGATGCGCGAGTTGACGCGCTGAAGCTTCTGTTGTGCGGCGCCTGCCTTGGGCAGGATCCGCCGCGCATCCTCTTCATCGAAGAGGATCTGGCGCTGCAAGTTGCTGAACTCGACGAAGTCCCGATCGATCAGGCGTAGGGTGCCGACCCCGGCTCTTGCCAGGAGGGTGGCGTGAAAGGAGCCCAGCGCACCGCAGCCCACGATTGCCACGCGGGCCGTACCCAGGCGCTCCTGTCCTTCTGCACCGATCCCTTCGAAAAGGACCTGGCGCGAGTAGCGAATCTCGTCGGAGTCGGGTATGGGATGATCAGCCATTCCGGGAGAAGCCCCCTGCTGACCATGCTAACGCACCCTTTTTCAAAGCGTCAAACGCTCCGCACAATCCTGTCCATGGTCTCTAGAGGCGCGTTCACTCCCGTGAACAGCTCGAACTGTGCCGCAGCCTGTGCCACGAACATCTCCAGGCCATGCAGCGTTTCGATTCCCCTCGAGCGCGCCGCGCGCAACAGGGCGGTTTCAGCCGGGTTGTAGATGATGTCGTAAATGAGCGAACCCCGCAGCCACTGCTGGGGAATCGGCATCTCCTGCACCCGTGGGTGCATTCCCACGGGTGTAGTCTGAATCAGAAGATCATAAGGATCGGCGGCCAGATCCTTCCAGCGTCCCCACGCGATCCCGGCCTCACCGGCCAGAGTCCTCGCCCTCTCCTCGGTCCGGTTGTACACCCTCACGGTGCAGCCTTCCCGCGGTAGCATGAAGGCAAAAACACGGGCCGCACCTCCAGCTCCAAGGAGCGCAACCTTTTTACCCTGAAGGCTAATTCTTCTGCGTAGCGGCGCCAGAGCAGCTTCTGCATCCGTGTTGTGGCCCCGCAGCCGGCCACCGTTGCGCACGATGGTGTTCGCGGTACCGAGATCGCGCACCAGGGGTTCGACGTCGTCCAGATGAGAAAGGACTCGCTCCTTGTGCGGGATGGTGACACTTACGCCCGAAATCTCGAGCGCAATCATGAAATCACGCAGATCATCAACCGAATCGGATTCGAACGGCACATAGACCCAATCGAGACCCAGCGCCGCGAACGCTTCGTTGTGAAGACGGGGAGATAGCGAATGTCCCAGGGGACTGCCAAGCAATCCGGTCACGCGCGTGCGGGGGCCGAGCGAGCGAAAATGGTACAGGTCCAGCAGAGCGCCGGCGCTCTGCTGTCCGGGTGCCGTGGCTTGCTCTGCTCCGGCGGCGTAGACGGCACGAGATCCCCACACCGGAGCCAGAGCTCGCGATGCCAACCCCGGCACTCCCATAGAAAAAGCGATGAGGTCGCCGGCATGTCTCAGCACATCGCGAACGACCACCAGATCAAGCAAACACCGAGCCGTTGGAACCACCTTGAACAACGAGATCCCGGGCACCACCCGCATCGCCTGAAGGCGCGCACCCAGATCCCTGGGCGTGCCGCTGAAGTCATGCCAGGAGAGAATGATGCGCGCCGGCGAGAAGCGCTGCGGTCGTCTGGCAAGGTCGCTTCCCCACTCCAGATCAATCCAGG
>CBEVTG010000096.1:0-6677 GCA_965552745.1 uncultured bacterium | reverse complement strand
CGTTCCGGTGAAGCAAACCGGGCCGGCAAGGTACTGCGGTACGTGGCCCGCGCCGCTCCCGGAGCAGCGGGGTGCGAACTGGCGGAGCTCAGGAAGGACGATCCCCTGGCGCGGCTGGCAGGCCCGGAGAACGTTTTTGTCTTCTCGACCAGGCGATATACCGTGCCTCTCGTAATCAATGGACCGG
Source organism: uncultured bacterium (assembly GCA_965552745.1). Classification (GTDB taxonomy): domain Bacteria; phylum Acidobacteriota; class Polarisedimenticolia; order JAPUKU01; family JAPUKU01; genus JAPUKU01. Next base: position 6,490 of record CBEVTG010000096.1, on the reverse strand, counting down.
GTGCGGGCCCCGAGGTCACCGCCGGCGGACTGTTCGCAGACCTTCTCGAAGTTGTTCACGGTGTGGCGAATGGAGCTGAGGCGGAGAAACACGCATGACGAAATCTCCAGAGGGGAGGCGCTGGAAGGTTGCCGTGCTTGGTGCGACCGGAGCGGTAGGCCAGCGGCTGATCCAGCTGCTCGAACAGCACCCCTGGTTTGAGGTTTCCGCGGTCGCAGCTTCGGGGCGCTCCGCGGGGAAGCCCTACTCCGACGCAGCGCGGTGGCTGCTCGAGACCCGGATCCCTGCCTCTGTCGCTTCCATGAAGGTGCTGCCGTGTAATTCAGACCTGGAAGCCGATCTGGCACTCTCCGGACTGGACGCCGCAGTGGCTGGCGAGATCGAGCACAGTGTTGCCGAAGCCGGAATTCCGGTGATCTCGAATGCCCGCAACCATCGCATGGAGTCCGACGTACCGTTGCTGGTTCCGGAGATCAATGCGGCTCACGCTGAGGCAATCTCCGTGCAGCGCAGCAACCGTGGCTGGAAGAGCGGGTTCCTCGTTACCAATCCAAACTGCTCAACCATGGGACTGGTCCTGGCCCTTGCCGCGCTCGCCGCCCGCTTTACGGTGAAGAGAGCCCTGGTCTCCACCATGCAGGCTATCTCGGGTGCGGGTTACCCGGGAGTGGCCTCTCTCGACATCCTTGGAAACATCATCCCTCATATCTCGGGCGAGGAAGAAAAGATGGAAACCGAGACCAGAAAAATCCTCGGCCATCTGGGACCCAATGGATTCGAGCCCTCCGAGTGTGCGGTGAGCGCACAATGCCATCGCGTGCCGGTTCAGGACGGGCATCTCATGGCTGTCTCTACCGATCTGGAGGGAAGTCCCTCGGTAGAGGCTGTCCGGGAGGCATTTGACTCATTTCAATCCTCCATCGAAGACCTGGACCTACCGTCGCATCCCCGCCCCGTAATCATCCTGCGCAACGAACCGGATCGACCCCAGCCCAGATTCGACGTCATGGCTGGAAACGGAATGGCGATAACCGTCGGCCGGGTCCGTCCCTGCCCGATTCTCGGCACCAAGTTCAGCGTGCTGGTGCACAACACGATTCGCGGCGCCGCAGGAGCAGCCATCCTCAACGCCGAATTCCTGGTGGCAAAGGGGCATGTCAAACCCCGCTGACGCACACAGCCACGTCCGCGCTCCGGCCACCATCGCCAACCTGGGCCCCGGCTTTGATTGCATGGGGCTGGCGCTGAAGGGCCTGGCGGACGAGGTTCAGGCTCGCTGGTCCGGTAGCTGGGAGACGACCCTTGAATCGATCGAAGGTGTCAATCCGGAAACCCTGCCACTCGACGTGAACCGGAACTGCGCAAGCGTCGCAGCCATCGAGGCACTTCGTCTGGCAGGAGAAAAACGCGGTGTGGCGCTGCGACTTCATAAAGGGCTTCCAGGAGGGAGTGGTCTCGGCAGCAGTAGTGCCAGCAGTGTCGCCGGAGCAGTGGCCGTACACCGACTCCTGGGGGATGCGCTCAGCGAGGAAGACCTTCTCAAAGCGTCCCTCTGCGGCGAAAGGGCCGCCTGTGGTTCCGCGCATCCTGATAACGTGGCTCCAGCCCTTTTCGGTGGACTGGTTCTGATCCGCTCGACAGACCCGATCGACTGGGTCAGGGTGGCGGTGCCGGAAAGCGCTTGCTTTGCCATCATCCTTCCCCACCGAGAAGTCCGTACAGAAGAGGCTCGCCGTGTTCTGCCCCAGGACGTGCCGCTGGCGAGCGCTGTTGAAAATTGTAGGAACGCCGCATCGTTGATTCTGGCTGTGGCGAGAGGTGACCTGCAGCTCTGGGGCCGCTCGACACGTGATTGCATCGTAGAACCTGCCCGTGCGCCGCTGCTGCCGGGTCTGGAAAAAGCCCGCCAGACAGCTATGGAGACCGGGGCGCTGGGGTTTTCGGTGAGCGGTTCCGGCCCGGCACTCTTCGCCCTCTGCGACGACTCCGCCGTTGCTCGGCGGGTGTCTGAGAGCGTAGGTGAGGTGTTCAGGCAGCGCGGCGATCGATTCGACACCCACGTCCTGCGGGCCGACAACCAGGGGGCTCTCGGGTTCAGGCAGAACGGGGAGAGCGACTGATCATGTTGCGATGCACGGGCTGTGGCGAGCGATTTCCGATCCTGGAAATTCGCTACCGCTGCGACAGGTGTAACGCTTTGCTGGAGGTCGACACTGACCTCGACGCCATGCGCAAGGCTCGAAAGCCCTCGGAATGGAAGGAACTCTTCCAGGAGCGCCTGGGTCATTTCCACCTGCCCTATGCGAGCGGCGTCTGGAGGTACCACGAATGGGTCCTGCCTCAACTGCCGGTTGACCGGATCGTGACCAAATGGGAAGGGACCACCCCTCTGTACTCGGGTGGGGCGCTGAGGCGCTCTCTCGATGCACCCGCCGTGTTCATCAAGCACGAGGGAGAAAACCCGACCCTTTCCTTTAAGGATCGCGGCATGACCGTCGGAGTCTCCTGGGCGCAGCACATTAAGTCAAAGGCCGTCACCTGTGCTTCTACCGGTGACACCTCAGCGGCCATGGCGGCCTATGCGAGCGAGGTTCCCAGCCTGCGCGGGATCGTTCTCTTGCCCCGCGACAAAATCTCTTTCGAGCAGCTGGCCCAACCAATCGCCAGCGGATGCCTCACTCTGGCTCTTGACACCGATTTCGATGGTTGTATGCGAGTGCTCCAGGAGTTCTGCCAGCGACACCCCGTGTACGTGCTCAACTCTTTGAATCCGATTCGGATTGAAGGTCAGAAGACCATCGGAATAGAAACCCTGCAGCAACTTCAATGGCAGCCGCCTGACTGGTTCGTGATTCCGGTCGGCAACGCTGGAAACATTTCTGCTCTGGGAAAGGGACTTCTCGAGGCCAGGGAACTGGGTCTGATTGACCGCCTCCCGCGCATCGCGGGCGTCCAGGTTGAAGCTGCCAATCCCCTTTACCTCGCCTACAAAAATGCTTTCAGGGAGGCGGTGAATGTTGAAGCCGGGGAGACCCTGGCGTCTGCCATAAGGATTGGCCAGCCTGTTTCTTACCACAAGGCCGTAAAGGTCATCCAGCAGCTCGACGGTGTGGTGGAAGAAGTAGGGGAGCAGGCGATCATGGATGCCAAGGCGCGTGTTGACGCCAGCGGTGTGAGCATATGCCCCAATTCAGGCGCTGCCGTCGCCGGATATTTGAAAATGCGGGCAAATGGTGTCATCGGTCGTGATGAGAAAGTGGTACTGATCGCGACGGCTCATGGAGCCAAGTTCAGCCAATCCACTCTCGCTTACCACCGTAGTGAGCTTCCTGGGATTACGCCTGAAAACGCCAACCCGGTCCAGATGCTCACCGCCACCCTCGAAACTGTGGAGCGCGCAACCGGTTTCGTTCCTGCCCCCTGACCTCTCACACTGGCTCGGAAGACAACAGGATTACCATCCGGGTGCCACCGCCACCCGCCGGCTTGTCGACGGTAATCGTCCCGCCGTTAGCCTCGACCGCCTGGCGCGCAATCGCCAGACCCAGCCCGGTCCCGGATCCCTTGGTCGAAAAGAATGGTTCGAACAGGCGGGGAAGAGCTGCAGGATCGATCCCTGGACCATCATCTTCAACAACGATCCTGGCTTTCGGTTCCTTGCGGTCCGTTATTGATTGAAGTTCTATCCGAATGGTTCCCTTGTTCTGACCTGCTTCGAGCGAATTCTCAATCAGGTTCATCAGGGCACGCCTTAAAAGATTACGATCGACCCGCGCGTATACGGGATCTTCACCCCACCGTTTCTCAATATGCAAATCTGTCGGCGCACCGGATAAGTACGGACTCAACGTCTCGTCAAGAACCTGCCGCAAATCTATTCTCTCCAGGCGCAGATCTGGAATGCGAGCATAGGTTGAAAACTCTCTCGCGATGTGTCGAAGCTGGGTCACCTGACCGGTGATGGTTCGCACACAATCTTCGAGTACTGATTCGAACTCCTTCGGATGGTCCTTGAACACATGTCGAAGATGTTCCGCGGAAAGCTGAATGGGTGTGAGCGGATTCTTGATCTCGTGTGCGATACGTTGCGCCATTTCAGCCCACGCACGAAGTCTGTTGGAACGAACGTTTTCGGTGATGTCTTCGAGCAGGAGAAGCCCTCCGGCCGGTTCACCTCCTTCGAGAAGAGGCACCAGAACCGCACGCAGACAGCGCTGCTCTCCCTCAGTGGTCAGATTCACTTCTTCACGCCGCTCCCCAACTACCTGGATCGCCGAGGGATCCGGTTTCTGCACGGGGATCAATTCTGCCAACCCGGGCAGGGATCCGTCCATGAGTGCCTGTTTCAGGGCGATCCCAGTATCGAGTGACAGACCGGTGAGCAGGCGTGCTGCCGGGTTTACGGTGACGATACATCCGTCTGAGTCAAAGGAAAGGACTCCGGTGGTGGCGTTCAGCAGAATCTTCTCGATGTAATCACGACGGCTGCGAAGATCTTCCTGTTGATCGCATATTGCACTAGCCATCCGATTGAAAGCATCGATCAGAGCCTCGAGCTCGGAATCGGCCTGAGGCTGTACGCGAACTTCCAGATCCCCCGTCGCCATGCGTCTCGCAGCGGCGGACAAATCCCGGAGGGGGCGCGAGAGACGAACTGCGGCGGCATACGCAAGAAGCGACAAAAGCAGGAAAAGCAGGCTGGTGCTCAGGAGAATGGCCTCTCGCGCCTCCTGAAGCTTACCGGCCATTTCTTCCTGCTGAAGACCGAGAGGAAGTGACAGGATCCAGTCATCCGGATAGGGGGGCGGGAGGACTATGCGTCCACTGATATTATAGAAGGATTCGTCGCCAATCTGTTCACGGTGCAGCGCCGTCACCTGACGTTCATCGATAATCTCACGATAGGTTTCACCGCGAAGCCGTGTTGACAGCAGTCCTGACGCGAAAAGCTCACGGCGGCTGCTCGCGAGGAGGTCCGCTCCATTATAAATATGAAGATCCTGGCGAATAAGTTGGCTCAACCAGTAAATCAAATTGTCATTTACAGTTCGCTTGTTGCCGGAAACGCTCGTTATATAGTCTGCGACTACGCGCCGGCCGACCGTCAGGGCTGCGTCACCGGTGCGGCGAACATCCTGGCGAATTTCCTGCGAAAGCATGGCCTCGAGGAAGAGTGTCAGAGATATGAGGGGAACCAACGACGCAAGGAGCAACGCTACCAGTAACCGCCTGAACATGCTCCGCCCGGCCGAGGCGGACAGAAGGCTCTGAGCAATCCGGCGGGTGATAGGTGGAGCAATCGTGAATCCAATCAGAATGCTCAAAAACAGGGCCAGAACCACGTTCTGCAGCACCATCTGCAGCCCTCCGGCCAAAATCCTCCGTACCGAGGTTTTTACGTAGCCGATCGCATAGATCTCCTCTCCTTCACGTGCGTACAGCAAACGCAGCTTCTGTTCCCCGTGCCGTACGCTGCGCCACTTCCCCTTCCCACCGGGTTTCAGTTGCTCTGCAATCCAGCTCGGGATTGAAGGCGGTGTTTCCTGATCACTTGAAAACATGGTCTCCAGTGATTCTGCGTTGTAGACAAACAAATATGATGGTGCGTCCAGAAGCTCCGGCCAGGGGAGCAGATGGGATGTTGATCTGAACAGAAGAGAGTACGGGTTGGAGCTGAACCGGAAGTCGATGTTATCGTAATCGTCCGGAAGAACAATCTCGATAGCATGGACGGCGCCATGCGTCTTGGCGATCTTTCGACGACCGAACAGGACCGGTTTCTGAGTGCTGAGATTCGAGACGAACGTTCGAACGGGGCCCGGCCCCGCCAGGATGCCACGATCCAGAATGCGCTCGAAGGCTGCGGGCAGGTTGAGGCCGAAGCGGCTGAGTACATTTTGGCGTTTATCCACCAATCTCAGCGACGAGTCCAGCCCCTGCAGGGCCAGCTCCGTGCGTGACCAGATCCGATAGGCGAGCTCGGGGTCGACGTTCCGCGCATCGGCGTTGGTGAGAGTCAGAAGCTCGGGATCCCGAATCGCTTTTTCCAGAGCTTCGTGCAAGACAACCTCCCGGCGAGAGCGCTGGTGGCGCACGTGATCTAGCACATTCTCCTCAAGGATCCCTTTCCGACGAGCCTCAGAGCCCCTGTAAACAAGAGGGTAGTAAGCGAGGGTCACTGCAGTGATCGCCAGGAAGCCGGTGATCAGAGTTCGGCGGCCGAGATCGAGAGGAGACAACCACATACGATCTCCCCAACGCAGGCAAAGCCGACAGGCCCAGCGCGCCAGTGCCAGGAGGGAGAGCACCAGTGCCGCGGCAAGAGTGAACAGAGAAGCTTGCAGGATCACTGCAGGAAGCCGGAGGTCGTACCAACTGACCTCGATCAAAGAGTAGTGAGCGTCCCGAGCCACAGAGGTGACGAACTGGCCGAACCCTGCAATCAAGAGGACACTGCCACTCACCAGAACTAACCGTCCCAGGATCGCCC
>CBEVTG010000095.1:0-6751 GCA_965552745.1 uncultured bacterium | reverse complement strand
CCTGGCTCTGCGGTCCGGCTGGGGAAGCAGCGCCGCCCTGCGGCGCTGAAGCAACGGCCGGGCTCTCCGGAACCGGCGCCTCGGCCGGTGGGGAAACTGACGGCCGGGGTGCAACCACCGGAGCCGGCTCTGCAGCCGGTGGAAGGGCTGACCCCTGCGCTGCTGCCGGCGGATGATCAGGGACCGGAGCGGCTGGCGGCAACGTCGGGTGGGGAGCGGCAGCCTCGGCCGGCGTGGGAGCCTGCCGGGAAGCCTGCGGTTTCGGCGCTCTCTCTGCCGCTGGAGGAGGCTCAGGGGTGCGCCGTTGCACAGGGGTTGGAAACTGGGTGTCGGCCGGCCGGAGGGCCGAGGCGGCCCTGTCCGCCGTGGACGCGGGAGCAGGAGAAGTTGCAGGTGGTGTGGGAGCGGCTGGCTGTGGCGGCGGTGGCGCGGCCGGTTGCTTACCCTCGAGCTTCTGGATCTTCACCGCAATGTCCGGGTCGGATGGACCGTACATGTGTACCGCGCGGTAGCGCTCCAGGGCTGCTTCCTTGTCTCCCATCTTTACGAGCAAATCGCCCAGGAGCCTGTTGGCGAGAAGGTTGTCGGGTGCGCCACGCAGCACGGCCTCGAGCTCCGCTCGTGCTTCCTCGAGTTGGTTCAGGGATAGAAAAATCCGCCCCAGAGCGACGCGCGCCGACTGGTAACCGGGGTGCTTCTTGAGCCCGCCCTTGCAGACGAGAAGGGCCTCCTCAAGAAGCCCCTCCTTGCGGTACTCCTCGGCCAGCTGCAGGAAGATCTTGGAGTCAGGATCCCGGTTGAGCCGGGCTGCGAGATCTTGAATCTTCGGACTGAGAGAAGCCGCCATGATCGGGAGATCCCGCGCGCCATTGCAACGGGGTCCGCATCATAGCGCAGGCGAAATCCGGGTTCAACCTGACCCGGGGGTCCGGGTCGGTTACCTGCCGGAACAGTGCGGATTCAGCAGCACAGGCGGGCCCGATTACAGGCCGAGCGTGGGTCCCGCTGCGTCCCCGAAATCTCCGAACTCGATGGTCAGGAAACCGACCACGGAGGCTGGATTGCCGGCAACGTCCTCTCCGGTGAAGGTGACGGTCACGCCGGCCTGCCGTATCACGCCGCAGTTGGCGCCGACCCCACCGCAGGACCCCGCAACGGGACCGAGACTGCAACCGAGATCGATGATCCCCTGCTTGTCCTGGATGCGGACGATCTCAATGCTGAACGACGTCTGGGTGCCGACAGGGATCTCCTGGCTGATGACGCCTATGAAATCCGCGGGAAGCTCCGTATCGAGCACCGCTGCATCCAGGGGCACGAACTCGACCGTGTAATCGGTCAGAATGACATCGTTCGGGAAGGTGCTCGCAAACGAGGAGCGCTGGTTGGCGTCGATGGTCACCGTTACCGAATCAGAGCGGATCGTATCCAAACACTCGTTGATACCGCTGAGGAGATCGTCTTCCACCAGCATGTCAAGGACATCCGAGAACCCCACCAGCGGTGTGAAGCTCACCATCGATGGGAAGTTCGGAGAGAGGTCTTCGTCATCGAGGTGACTGTTGCACGCGGGCAGGATCAGCGCCAGTATTGCCACCAGCGGGATCAGTCGACGCAATTTCCACTTCATGGGCTCAGCCTCCTTGACACGCACTAGAGAATCCTCGGGGTCAGGAAGACCAGCAGCTCGTTATTGTCCCTGACCACGCTCTTGTTCTTGAACAGCCAACCGAGAAGCGGCAGACGCCGCAGGCCCGGAACTCCAGCCTCGGTGACTGAATCGTTGACCTTGTAGATTCCACCGATGACGGCCGTGCCGCCGTTCTTGATCAGAATCTTCGTCTCGGCGCGCTCGGTGATAATCGGTGGAGTATCGCCCACGCGGTTGACGAAGTCTGGTGAAGAATTGTCGATGCGAACGTCCAGGATAATCGTGTTATCCGCAGTGATCTGCGGCGTCACCTCGAGTTTCAGCGATGCCGAGATGAACTCCACGTTGATCTCCGTGGCCGTGGTGTTGACCACGGGGATCTGGACACCCTGTTCGATGGTCGCCTTCTCGTTGTTCTGGGTGGCGATCTTCGGCGCCGAGAGGATTCGCACGCTGCCGTTCAGCTCGAATGCCTCCAGCGTCACATCCAGCAGGAACGAGTCGAGCACGTTGCCGAATGAAAGACCCAGGGTCGAAGTGGCCGCCGGGGCGGGCAAGCTCACGTCATAGACAGCTGTGGCACGATTCGGGAACTGCAAACCGGTCTGTGTCCCCCTGGCCGGACTGGCGTCCGCCGTGAAGCCCCAGATGATACCGAAGCTCTGCTCGAAATCCCGGTCTGTCTCGATGATGCGGGCCTCGATCATGACCTGCGGTGTCTGCGTGTCGAGCGCGTCGAGGAGGCGGCTGATAGCGTCCTTCTTCTTCGGAACATCAGAGATGATGAGCGAATTGGTCCGGGCATCTTCGATCACGTCTCCACGCTTCGAAAGCAGCTTCTTCACCACCGGCAGGATGTCTTTCACCTTCGCGTAGGACAGCACCCGCGTGAAGGTGATCGGATCGACTTCCAGCTCCTGAGCCTCCTTGAGAGCTTTACGGGCCGAGGCTTCCTGAGCCAGCTTCTGAGTGGTGGCAATCCGGATCAGGTTGTTCTCGAACACCTTGTCCAGACCGTTGTTCTTGAGGATGATGTCCAGGGCCTGGTCCCAGGGAACGTTGTCGAGAATGATGGTGATCTTGCCCGAGACGCCGGGATCCAGAACGACGTTCATTCCGGAGATCTCATGAAATAGCCTGAAGACGTCCTTGAGGTCAGCGTCACGGAAAGAGATCGAAATGCGCTTACCCGTGTAGATCTGATCCCCACCGGCAATGGTCTTGGATTCAAAAGCGCGCGAGGTGAGGCGCACTTCCGTGGCCGGCGCGGATTTCGTCTTCGCCGCGGGCTCCGGAGCAAATGCGGGCTCCTCCTCGAAGGGGATGAACTCCGCATCCTCATCGACAAAATCATCCGGAAGATCGGTGATCTCTTCGGCACCCTCACCCTGACTGGCGCTGTCGTCCAGGGCTTGGAGGGGCACGGTGGTGCCCGTATCCCAGCTTTCGTCTTCGGAGTCGAAGTCCCAGGATTCTTCGTCCTCAGATGAGGCGGTTCCTTCCGTCCCCGTGTCCCAGAAATCTTGTTCGGCGTCGGCGTCCGCGTCTACTTCACCCTCTGCGTCAGCGGCCAGAGGCTCGAGTACCTCGGGGGCCAGCGGGTCCTCAACCGGCTCGGGAGCCGGCGGAGGCGCCGCCGCGGCGACCTCACCGAAGCGAACCTCCAGCGACGAGCCCACGGGTAGAACCGCGTACGGCGTCGGATGGCTCAGGTCGAACACTACCCGGGCCACCGGGTCGGGAGAAGTCTTGAACTGTGCGATGCGCACGAAGTTCACAAAGGGACTCGAGACGCTCACCTTTGGCTGCTGGAAGCGGTTGGTTACCTGCTTGAGATCCACCACAACCCGTGGCGGATTCGACAGCACGAAGCTTTCGTACTGAAAAGCGCCATCCCCATCCAGGCGGATGTGAGGATTCACTCCTCCCTCCTGTACATGGACATGGCTCAGGCTTCGGGCAGGCGGAAGCCGCGGCTGCATGGCGGGGGGAGCCGACAGTGGCTCCGCCAGATCCTCCTCCATGCCGGCTCCGGAGCTGTCCACGGCGTAATTCTCAGAGGGCTCCAGCTGGAAATCTTCTTCCTGCGCGGTCTCCTCCTCGAACTCGGCCACGGGCTCGAGCTCCTCGTAATCCTCGATACCGAAGTCATCCTCGGCCGCGAACTCCTCATCGTCGGCGAGCGACTCCTCGAGCGCCAGTTCCTCCTCGATGCTTCCGGGTATCGCTTCGTCCTGGAAGTTCGAAGCCAGAGGCTCCAACCCTCCTGGCGATTCCGCCGCACGCTGCGGCCCCCTCAGCTCCACGTAGAGGTCGTTCCCATCGGAACGGATTTCATGCTCAAACCCGGGGGGCGCAACGAATGCCAGACGCGTGGTCTGACCACCGAAGGCGTCCTCGTAGCGCTCGATCCGGATGGTCTCGAGGTCCGGAGAACCAACCGGCAGCTCTGGGGAGGGGAGCAGAGAACCGTTGGCGTTCGGGAACTCGACAACCAGCGTGGCTGGATCCGATGAGTAAGATGTATAGCTCAACGGAAAATCTGCCTGGACGATCACTCTCGTGCGGTCCTCGGTTACGATCGGCTCGATTTGCCGAATCGTCGGACCGTCAGGCAAGAGCGGTGCCTCAGGCTGAGTGGACGCTACCTGGGGACCGCCAGAACAGTTGGCCAGTGTCCCCAGGATGGCGACCGTCAGCAACAGTTGCCATCGCTTCATAAGTTCCCCTCCTCACCAGGATTCAATTCCTTCACAACTTCACGAAATGGTTTAATGAGACGTGGATCGTTGACTTCCTGTCGGAAAATTACCCGACCTCGCTTTGATTCAATCCGAGTAATGATTCCGTCGTAGAGTTTGTCTCCCACTCGCACGAAATAACCCCGGTTGTCGTTGCCACTGAAGAACGCCAAATCACCGTCGGGATCATCGACAATCCCGACCAGGTCGACCTCGGCGATGAGCATGCCGCCGATTCCAGTCGGCCGGGCCCCTTTGAAATCAATGCTCACCTTCTCTACCAGGGACCGGAATGGATCCCGGCGGCCCGCAGGCTGGTAGGTGTAGCGCCGGGCAGGCCTGGTGGCACTATCGTCGAAGGCCGCCACGCTTGCGGAGGTTTCCGCCTTCTGGGGAACCTCCGCACCCGCATCCTCGGCATGCGTCGCCCAGGATCCGAGGATCATGATGAGCACCCCGAGGAGAGCCAGACTTGGTGATGTCAGCTCACGCGAACTCATGACTTCCCTTTCTTTTTGTCGCTTTTGTCGTTTGAACCGGCGCCCTCATCCTGGTCCTTGTCGTAGTAGATGAAGGTTGTCGCGCTGAAAGTGGAGCCGATCGTTTTTTGGGCTTTCTTGCGATTACGCTTAATCACAACGTTGTTGATATTGATAATTCGTGAGTACTTGCTGACCCGGTCGAAGAAGATCCCCAGATCGTGATAAGCACCCTCGACGTCCATGTTGATGGGAAATTCCTTGTATGTGTCAGCAATCAACTTGAGCCGGCCCGGGGCGAATTTCTTGAGGACCAGGTTTGATTGATCGGCCAGGTTCTTGATCCATGCCAGCAGATCTCCCGTTTCAGGCTCGGTGGGGAGAATTTGCCGCAGATCGGAGAGCTTCATGGTCAAAGTTTCGATCTCTTTCTCGATCTTCGGAAGGTTCTGTTCCACGAGTCTTCCGGTCTTAATTTCCTGCTGCAGATCGTCCAGCTTCACCATTTTGCGTTCATTGCTCGTCTTCATGTCGTTCAGACCGGGGAAGACCATGTGGGCAAACACCGCCAGGCCGACCGCCAGACCCACGGATACCACGCCCTGTCCCCAGGGTGGAAGATTCTTGAACTGTTCGGTCATTGACATGGTTCAGCTTTTCTCCCCGGCATCATGCACCGAAGCCTGGGCCACCTGTTTTGTGGGTGGAACGAAGGCGCAGGTGATGGAGAAGCTCACTCCCTCACTGGCTTCGCTCGTAGTGCCCAGATCGACCTGCGCGAAGAACGGTGACTCTGTAAGATTGTTGTAGAAGTTCGATACAGCGTTATAGGTCGTCGCTCTTCCGGTGATGGTGAGCGTGCCACCTCTCCCGTTCAGCGACTCCAACCATACAAAGTCGGGCAGGTTGTTGCTGATCTGATCCAGCAGGTGGACGGGGCCTGACTGATTGTTCTTGAGATCAGTAATCAGCGTCACCTTGTCCTGGAGTTCCGTGCGCTTTGCCTTGAGCTCCTCACCCTTCTTGTTGACACTCTCCAGGCGCTTGGCTTCCTTCTCAGCTTCAGCGATCTCCACAGTCAGACGGTTCTCCTCCGAGCTCATGGAACGCCACTGCCAGCCAACGTAGAGCAGGGCCAATCCCAGGGCACCGGCCATCAGGAACATCTGCGCGTTGAAACCCGCGTTGAAAGTGATGCGTGTGGTCCGGACTCGTACAGCCTTTTTCTCTGCAAGAAGATTTATCTTGATCATTTGTCACCCGCCCTACGCAGGGCCAGGCCGACGGCAACAGCCAGAGTTGGCGCCAGTTCCTGGATCATCTCCGGTGGAAATTTCTTGTCGTTCACCTGGATGGCCTGGAACGGATTGAACATCTCGACCGGAACTCCGAAGCGTTCCGCCAGCATCTCCTGCAGCCCCTGGATGCGGCACGAACCACCAGAAAGAATGATCTTGTTCACTGCCTCGCCTGCGCTCGTTGCCTTGTAGAAGTCGAGGGTCTTCTGCACTTCACTGGCGACGTCCTGGCTCACCTGGTTGAAGATCTGCTGAAGCCGCTCGGGACCTTCCTCGGGCTGCTCCTCGCCGCGCTTGATGGCGTCGGCGCGCTCAAACGAGAGATTGAGCTCCTTCTGGATTGCGTCGGTGTACTGGTTTCCTCCAATGGAGATGTCGCGCCAGAACACCGAACTCGTTCCCTGCATGATGGAGATGTTGGTAACCCCAGCTCCAATGTTCACGAGCGCGAGGCTGAGGTCCGGCTCCGCTGGATAGTTCACCTCGTAAGCGTTCTGGAGGGCGAACACATCGACATCCACCACGGCGGGGGCCTTGCCGGCCTGGCTGAGGGCGCTCGTGTAGTCGTTGATCTTGCTCTTC
>CBEVTG010000094.1:0-6793 GCA_965552745.1 uncultured bacterium | reverse complement strand
GGCTTTTGAGGATAGATGGAGACGGCGTCAAGCAGATGCGACGGGCCCTGGAGAAGATTTCCGCCGATTCCAGGGTGCTTCTCGACCTGCGGAACAATGCAGGCGGCGTTTACGAGGAAGCCGCACGCATCGCCAATCTGTTCATCGCCGAGGGGATCATGGGCCGCCTTCGCGGCCGAGAAAAGGAGCTCCGCGTCTTCGAGGCGCATTCACGCGACCGCGTCTGGGAAGGAGAGGTGATCGTCCTCGTGGACCGCGGCACCGCCGGTGCCGCCGAACTCATTGCCGCCGCGCTTCACGGCCACGAACGAGCCCGCGTGCTGGGGGAAAAGACCGCCGGAATCGGCTCGTATCAGGAATCCCTGCCCCTCCCGGATGGAGGCACCCTGCGTCTTTCGGTCGCGAAATACGAGGACCCTCGCTCGCAGCCGTGGCACGGTGAGGGACTCAGCCCTGATGAGACCCTGGAGCGCCCGGAGGACCCGGAGGACCCGAAGGAGGTAGGGGACTGGCTTCTCGAGGGGGTTTTGAAGCTGCTGTCCGAGCCTGCCCAGAAAGAGGCCGCCTGAGGACGGGCACCGTGGCCTCCTCGGGAGTAAAATTAGAAGTCATGAGGTACCGGAGAGAAGCGTCTTTGCCCATGAATCGAGCCTGGCTGGTGCTGGCGGCAGCCTGCAGCCTCGGCGTGCCAGGCGCAGCACTGACCGCCGCAACCCCGGCTGTGCCGGCGAGCCCGGTGGACGGTATTGACCGCAAGGAGTCGTACTACGAGTACTCGCTGGCGCAGGGAGCGCGCCTCAAGCGCAACTACCTGCAGGCGACCAAGCACCTGCGCCGCGCCATAAAGATCGATTCCCGGAGTGTCTACCTGCAGCTGGAACTGGCACGTCTCCAGCGCACCCTGCGCCAGCCGCACGCGGCACTGGAGAGTATCCAGGCGGCTTTAATCATCGAACAGGAAAACCCCGACGCCCACCGACTCGGCGCGGAAATCCACATGAGCTTTGTCGAGGCGGGGGTCGAGAGCGAGACACACCTGTCGGAGGCGGTCCACCACTACGAGCAGGTTCTGGAGGCTGAGCCGGACGCTGACGAGGTCGGCATCGCCCTGGGGCGCCTCTACTACTACAGGGGAGATACCGAACAGGCCCTGAACACCCTTCAGACATACCGCATCAGCAACCCCAACTCGGCAGAGACGCTCTACTGGATTGCCAAGGTCTACCTCAGCCGCCACGAGCTGGTCGAGGCGGAGGCGCATCTGCGCCTGGCCCTTGAGGAGACGCCCTACAGCTACGACAGCCTCCTCACGCTGGCGAATATCCAGGAGATGCGGGAGGAGTACGAGGCCGCCATCGAGACCTGTGAAAAGGCGCTGGCCGTGGCACAGGACAGCGTTGAAATACGCTACACGCTGGCGCGCCTGGCGCTCAAGCTGTCCGACTTCGCGCGCGCTTCACGCGAGTACGAATCGCTTCTGTCCCTGATGAGGCAGCGCCGCCCCTGGGTGTCCGAGAGCGAGCTTGCCGACCTTTACCTTTACACGGCCCGGGCGCAGTGGTACAGCAAAGACCTCGTGCGGGCGCTGCAGACCTCGCACGAAGGGTCCAGAGAGTTCCGGAGCGATCTGCGTTTCCGATTGCTCGAAGGTGAGATCCTGATCGAGACGGGCCGCGAGAAGGAAGGCCTCGACACTCTGGAAGAGGTGCTGCGCAAGTCCAAGTCTGATCCCGAGTGGCGGGAGCGGGTCGCGGACGCGTTCTTCAGCCAGGGCGCGAGCCGCGAGCGCAAGGGGCAGTATGACAGCGCTGAGCAGTACCTCAAACGCGCCGTAGAGGTTCAATCGGATCACGCCGGAGCCCTGAATTACCTTGGCTACATGCTCATTGAGACCAGCGATCGCTACGAGGACTCACTCCAGTACATCGAACGTGCCGTGGCACTCGAGCCCGAAAATGGTGATTACCTGGACAGCCTGGGCTGGGTCTATTTCAAGCTGGACCGGTTCGAGGACGCCAAGAAGGAACTGGTGCGCGCCCTCGAGCGCACGGACGAAACGGCCGTGGTGTACGATCACCTCGGAGATGTCATGCTGCAGCTCGGTCGTCCCGAGGAAGCCGTTCGATACTGGGAGACCGCACTCGAGCGAGGCAGCGGCCTCGAGCGGCCTGAACAGGTCCGGGAGAAGATCGAATCTCTGCGCTCGCACGAACCCTCACCTTTACTCTGATTCCTCTGGCGAGCCTGCTGGCCGGCGGCTGCGCAGGATCCCGCCCCCCCGCGACCTCGCCCAGCGCCGGATTCCAGCTCACCTGGAAGGCCCGTGCGGAAACCACGCAACAGCGGTGGAACGATTTCGAGGCGCGGTACCGCGCCCACTGGACACCATCCCGGGGGCCCGAGCGCTCGTTCCAGATGTGGATCGCGGCCAGCGGATCCGCTCAACTGCTCATCGACGTCACCGGACGCATGGGGGGCAGCTGGCTCACCCTGGTGACACGTGACGGCGAAATGCTCGCCGTACTGCCCCGGGACAGGGAGTATATGAGGGAGCGCGTCTCCGCGGGTCTGCTGAGAAACCTGAGCGGATGGCCCCTCGAACCCTGGGAGTGTGCAGGTGTGCTGCTCGCCGACCTTCCGGCCCGGCTTGCGCTCCCGTTCGGCCCGGGTCCAGCCCACCGAGATGGCGACGATTCGTCGGCCGCGACGCAAGTCCCGGCCGAGATCGCCCAGATCGACCCCGAGCAAGGGACCCCGGTCCGGCGTTATCTGTTCGCACAGGGCTCGGGGGAGGGCGGAACTGAAGCTACACTTCAGATCGAGGACGCCGGCAGAGTGGTGGTGCAGGTGCACTATCTCTCGTGGGAGCGTCACGACGGGGTTCCGATCCCCTCCCACCTGCGCCTGAAGGATGCTCACGGCATTCTCGCGATGCATCTGGTGACCCTCGAGGAGGGTGTGGCGCAGGACGCCTTCGATCTGACCCCGCCCGAGGAGTTCGAGCGTAGATCGGCTCCACCCGGGGAACACTTCCTCCGCAGCCGGGATGATCCGGGAGCCGGCTCGTGAGCGCGGTGGTCTCCCTGCGCTGCCCCGCCAAACTAAACCTCGGACTGGAAGTGGTGGGCGTGCTGCCGGACGGCTACCACGAGATCCGCACGCTGTTCCAGGCTATTGATCTGGCGGACGACCTGGCAGTCGAACTTCTCGACTCCGAACTCCTGCTGGAGGTGGATGGCTCCGACGTTCCCCGTGGTTCCGACAATCTGGTGGTGCGGGCCGCCAGCCTGCTGCGCAAGACCACAGGCGTGAAACAGGGTGCCCGCATCCGTCTCTCGAAGCGCGTGCCGGTGGGCGCCGGCCTGGGTGGGGGCAGCAGCAACGCGGCAGTGACCCTCCTGGCGCTCGATCGGCTCTGGGAGACAGAACTGGGGCTGCGTGGCCTGTCACCGCTGGCCGTGCGACTGGGCGCCGACGTGCCCTACTTCCTGCACGGCGGGCTGTGTCTGGG
The DNA here is from genome assembly GCA_965552745.1 of uncultured bacterium. Taxonomy (GTDB): domain Bacteria; phylum Acidobacteriota; class Polarisedimenticolia; order JAPUKU01; family JAPUKU01; genus JAPUKU01. The sequence goes on along the minus strand of CBEVTG010000094.1, from coordinate 3,282 downwards.
GCTGGGGCGCGGTGAGAAGTTGTTTCCGGTGCAGTCAGACCTCTCTGAAACCCTCTTTGTGCTGGTCTGCCCGCGCCAGATTTTGTCTACTGCACAGGTTTACGCCGACTGGGACGCTCGATTGACTTCCGGTGCTAAAGATTCTAGACTAAGGCGCTTTCTCGCTTCTGCCCTTGCAGGCCAGGTAGAGTGGGGGCACCTTCACAATGACTTGGAACGGCCGGCGACGCAGCGTGCCGAGGGGATTCTTGAGGCACGTTCTGCACTCGCTGAAACCGGGGCGCACGCTGTCCTGATGTCGGGTAGCGGCCCGGCGGTTTTCGGTGTCTTTCTGGAGCAGCAGCAAGCCGAGGATGCCGAGCGCAACTTGAGCGCCGCGGGGCATCGTACGTATCTTTGTCGGACGCTCTCGCGCGCCAAGTACGTTGAATTCATCGGGTTTCAGGGCTGAATCCATCCCAGGCTGGGGCGTCGTCAAGCGGTAAGACACAGGTCTTTGGAACCTGCATCGGAGGTTCGAATCCTCCCGCCCCAACCAGAATGTGTGGTGGCGGAGGTCAGGCTCCGCGGACAAGGGCATGAACGCAGCAGCAACAAGCGACATGAAGCTCTTCACGGGCAGCAGCCACCCGGCGCTGGGCGATGATATCTGCAAGTACCTGGATATCTCTCCCGGAAACATCGCCATACGGAAGTTCAGCGACGGTGAATCGTACTGCCAGATCAACGATAACATTCGCGGTGCCGACGTGTACCTGCTTCAGCCTACCGGACCTCCCGCGAACCACAACCTCATGGAAATGCTGATCATGCTTGATGCGGCGAAGCGTTCCTCGGCCAGCCGCATCACGGCTGTTCTGCCCTATTACGGTTACGCGCGTCAAGATCGCAAGGATCGCCCACGGGTGCCCATCTCCGCAAAACTGGTGGCCGACCTGCTCACCAAGGGCGGAGCTGGTCGCATTCTGACCATGGACCTGCATTCTCCTGCCATCCAGGGATTCTTCGATATTCCCGTCGACCATCTTTTCGCCGCACCCGTTCTGGTCGAGCACATCGAAAAGCGCTCGATCCCGGATCTCGTGGTTGTATCACCCGATGCTGGCGGGGTGGAGCGCGCCCGGGCGTTCGCCAAACGTCTCGGCGGCGTGGGTCTGGCTATCATGGACAAGCGCCGCCCGGAGCCGAACGTTGCGGAAACCCTGAACGTGGTGGGTGAGGTGAGAGGCTGCAACGCGCTCATCGTGGACGACATCATCGATACCGCGGGCACGGTAGTTTCGACGGCCCAAACACTGGTCGCCAACGGCGCCAAGAAAGTGTATGCCTGCTTCACCCATGGAATTCTTTCGGGCCCGGCGCGTGAGAGGTTGGAGACAGCCCCTCTGGAAACTGTCTGGATCACCAACACGATACCGCTGGTGGACACCTGGAAAAATTACCGGCCGCTCCAGGTGGTGTCGGTCGCGGCATTGCTCGGCGAGGCGATTTCACGCATACACAGCAACTCTTCGGTGACCTCGTTGTTCAATTGAGTCGCCCAATTGAGTTGCCCGACTAATCATTACCCAGGATCGAGCTCAGGGCTCATCCGGTAGGAGCGAGGAGTCATGGCAGACATCGTTTTGACGGTACAGACGCGCACGGATCTCGGCAAGAATGCCAACCGCCGCCTTCGACGGACGGGACGCATCCCTGGCGTGGTGTATGGCACCGGAACGCAGCCAGTGGCGGTCACGATCGATCCGAGGCGCGTGCGGGAAATCCTGCACTCGGAAACGGGAGCCAACACGCTCTGTTCGCTCGAACTGGACGGCAAGAAGGTCGCCAAAGCCAACCTGCTGATCCACGATGTACAGTACGATCCCGTCTCCGACGAGATGCTGCATGTTGATCTGACGCACATCAGCATGGAGAAGGAGGTCCGTGTCGATGTTCCCGTTCAGCTCGTCGGCACAGCCAAGGGCGTGAAGATGGAAGGCGGTATCCTCGATTTCATCACCCGCGAGCTGGAGGTCACCTGCCTGCCCGCCAGTATTCCCGATCACATTCACATCGATGTGAGCGAACTGGGAATCGGCGACTCGATTCGGGTTGAGGATCTGCCGCCCCCCGAGGGCTACCGCATCCTCACCGACCCGGATCGCCCCATTCTCGTCATCGCCGCCCCGACCGAGGAGAAGGAAGAGGAAGCCGCGACGGAAGCGGAAGTCACCGAACCGGAACTCGTGGCCCGCAAGGGGAAGGAAGCCGCCGAGGGGGAGGAAGAAGCGGAATCCAAGGGCGAACCCAGCAAGAAGGATCAGGAGAAGGATTAACCACTCGGCGTTCCTCTGGCGCGCCACGCGGAGCATGCGGTGGAGTCGGAAAGTCCGCCGAGGATCTTTTTCGCGCTCGGGAACCCGGGCAAGCGCTACGAGCGTACGCGGCATAATTTCGGCCGGCTCGTTCTTAACCGGCTGCTGGAACGCTGGAAGTTGAAGCTCCGGCGAGCCGCCGGCCCCTGGTCGGAGGCCCGATTTGAGTTGGCGGGCACTCCGGTGATTCTGGTAGAGCCCAGCACCTACATGAACCGGGTGGGCCCGGCCGCTGTGGCACTGCTCGAGCGCCACAACTTACGGCCGGATGCTCTGGTGGCGCTCTACGACGATGTCGACATCCCGTTCGGCTCGCTGCGTCTGAGAAAACACGGAGGGGCGGCGGGACACCGAGGGATGCTGTCGCTCATCGGCGCCCTGGGGACCGAGGAATTTGCTCGTCTTCGCCTGGGCATCGGAGACCTGCCGATCGCCGGTGAAGTGGCCGATTTTGTGCTCGAGGAGTTCTCGTCGGAGGAGCGACCCACCGCCACCACGGTGAGTGAGAGGGCGGCCGATGCGCTGGAGTGTGTGGCCGCCAGGGGCCTTGACGCCGCCATGAATCTCTTTAACTCGGCCCCGCCCCTGGGCGGCGATAACGATTGAACACCACAGCGGGCCCGGGGTCCGCGGTTTCGGCGTCGCGATGTCGGCGCGCTGAGGAGGATTCGAGAATCACATGAGCATCCTGTACCTTGCACCCGCGTTGGGCGTTTTGGGATTACTGATCGCCTGGATGATTTACGTCTTCGTCAAACGCCAACCGGCCGGCAACAGCACCATGCAGGAGATCGCTGAAGCCATACACCGTGGATCCATGGTGTTCCTGCGTCGCGAATACCTGGTGCTGACGGGCTTCGTGGCGGTTGTGGGAGCGTTACTGGGTTACGCCCTGGGGCGCTGGACCCTCCTGGCATTCATCAGC
>CBEVTG010000093.1:0-6810 GCA_965552745.1 uncultured bacterium | reverse complement strand
GCAGCTGCGGCCGATGGAGATCTCGATCACCGACTTGCAGCCGAGCCTCACCGAAGCGTCCGACCTGGATCGGGTGCGGCGTGACTTCCTGCGCGAGTTCGAGCGCAACGGCATCCCGCAACCCGGCACGGACCGGGGCGTGCGCACCTGGCTGAAATACACGATTCCCGAAGTGCCCCCGCGACTTCGCGACGTGGCGGAGGCGGTGTTTTTCGCGGCACGCCACGGCATGCAGCAGAGCGGATCCTCGATCCGCATCTCGACCCTGCCGGGCCAGGCCGCGCGGCCCGCCCGCACACGCCCCCTGCTGCGGAGCCTGCGCGGGGATCTGCTCTCCGGCCGCAACGTGATCATCACCAGCACCGCCCGCTCCAGCCTCGATTTCGAGAGAGTGGCGGCGCTGGTCTCCGTGCTCAAGCAGGCGGGAACCTCCACCATCACGGTCGCGGCCGACGAGGTGGCGCTGCGGCGCCTTGCGCGACGCGGCGTGGGGGACAAAGCCCGGCCCGCCGTGTGCGATATCTCCGACCCGGGCCGGATCGCGGACCTGTTCGGCCAGCTCCCGCAGCCCGACGCGGTGGTCCACATGGCGGGATCGCCCGGCGCGGCAGAGCGTTTCCTGGACTTTCCAACCTCCCAGGTATTGCCCTTGCTCGAAGGCGATGCCTTCGAGGACGCGATGGAGTCACATCTGGAGAGCCTCGAGCGCTTCCTGTCACGCCACGTGGGCGCCGCGCTGGCGCTTTCCCGCGAGGCGCTGCGCCACCTGCGGCCCGGCGGCAGGCTGTTTCATATCGGCAGTGTCGGTTCCGCTCCGGAAGCAACGTTGCTGAACCGCGCGCTCGAGCAGATCGTGCGCGTGGCGCGCATTGAATGGCTTCTGTTCGGCTCCGGAGCCCGCGCGGCCCTGCTCGACGTGGCCGGCGTGTCTCCCTCCCGCCTGGCGGAACGCGTAGCAATTTCTCTCAGCCTGGCGGCTCCTCCGTCGCGCACGAGGCGTTTCAGCCGCACGCCCGAGGCGAAACCCCGGCCGATCGCCGAAACCGGCACCGCTTCCCGCTCGTCAATCGCTTCCGCCTAACGCTTGCGGACCAGCTCGATCACCTTCTGCTGCTCGTTGCCTTTCTCTCTCCAGGTCCAGGTCTGGGTGATCTGACCCGGATCCTCGATCCGAATTGCCAGGCTGCGCATGTGGCCGGCCTCCGGCGACGCCAGGTTCGTGGCATCGACAAAAGTGAACTTCAGCGTCTCACCCGCGGCGGGTTTCTCGGAACGCATGCGCGGCTGGTTTCCGGCCCCGCAATAATGGGTCATGGCGAGCCGATCGCCATCGGCGTGGTAAACGGTAACCATGGTCTCGTCTCCGTCCGACAGCATCTCCACGACCGCCGTGCCATTGGAAACGATTTCATAGGTGGCACGGGCGCCCGCGCTGTTTTCGGGCTTTCCCTCCCACTCTCCGGCGAGCGACTTCAGTTTCTCCAGATCAGCCACCTGCAGGCCCGGCGCTTCCCCGCCGGCCCGTGCGAATGGCGCCGCACCCAGCACCAGAAGCGTGACGAATGTGAATGCCAACGCACGAACGATGTTCTGTCTCATCTCTGCCCTCCTCCTTGGTTGTGAGCCTGCTTCATCCCCCGAGACCTTCGGAATCAAACGGACCGGTTCACGTGCTTCACAAAGCGATCGAGATGGGCGCTCCAGCCGTCCCGGTGCTTCTGCATCACATCGGCGTCCGGGAACTGCTCGTGGGTGAGCACGAGCTCGGTTCCGCTGCCGTGGCTCCGCATCTCCAAGGTGACCAGGGTCTCTGTGTCACCGGCACCGCCCTTCTCGAAACGCCAGGTGAAGACGAGCTTCTCGGGCGGCTGCACCAGCCGGTAGATGCCAACCATGACGTGCATGATCCCTTCCGGCGTCCGGTACTCGATGCGGTAGCGCCCCCCTTCACGCGGATCGAGCTCCGGCACCCGCACCTGGTGCTTTTCAGTAGCTGAGAACCACTGCTCGAGCTCACGCGGATCGGTCCACGCCCGGAACACGCGCTCCGGCGGAGCCTGCAGAATTCGCGTCAGCTGCAGGCTCAGGCTTTCGTCCTTTTGCGCATCGTTCATTTACTCTCCTCCTTCTGTGGCTTGCTGAGAAACGCTTCCAGGGCATCGAGCTTCCGGCTCCAGAAGCGCTCGTATCGTGATATCCAGCCGGCCGCCCGGCGCAGCGGTTTCGGGTTGAGCCGGATGTGGTGCACCCGGCCCCGACGGCGGCGGCTGATGAGCTCCGCCCTCTCCAGCGCGCGCAGGTGCTTGGAGATGGCGGGAAGCGAGACCTGGAAGGGACGGGCCAGCTCGGTCACCGAAGCTTCTCCACGCGCCAGCCGGGAGAGTATGGCGCGCCGGGTAGGGTCGGCCAGGGCCGCGAAGGTGTGGTCGAGTGAGCTCACAGTATAGTTAACCATGTGGTTAATAATACCCGTTTCGGCCCGGCTGTCAAGAGGGGAGATGGAATCGGACCGGATGGGGTAAACTGCCAGTGATTTCCCATTTTTCAGATGGAGGATACCGATGCCTGCGCGTTCCGACGTCATCGTTGTGGGAGGCGGCCACAATGGGCTCGTGGCAGCCTGCTATATGGCCGCCTCCGGAGCACGCGTTCTGGTGCTCGAACGGCGTGGTGTGGTTGGCGGGGCCTGTGTTACCGAGGAGATTTTCCCCGGCTTCAGGTTCTCGACCACCTCGTACGTCTGTTCCCTGCTGCGCCCCCAGATTGTCCGCGATCTGCAGCTCGGCCGCTACGGATTCGAGCTGCTGCGCTACGACCCCGCGATCTTCGTTCCGCTCGAGGACGGCCGCTCGCTGGCACTGTGGCAGGATCCAAAGCGCACGCTCGAGGAAATCGGCAAGTTCTCAAAGAAGGACGCCCGTCGCTACGAGGAGGTCGAAGAGCTTTTCCACCGCATCTCGCGTTTCGTGACACCGCTCATGGATGAAGCCCCGCCCAACGTGGGCTCGATGCACCCTTCCGATCTCTGGAGCATTCTTCGCATCGCGGCGCGCTCGCGCGGTCTGGGACGCAAGGACCTCCATGCTCTGATGCGACTCATGCTCTCCAGCGCGCAGGATTTCCTGGACGAGAACTTCGAATCGGACGCGCTCAAGTCAGCCTTCGGAGCCTTTTCGGTGATCGGCTCGGCGGCCGGCCCGCGCACCCCCGGAACGGCCTACGTCCTCCTGCACCATGTCATCGGCGGTACCGACTCCCACGGTGAAGGTTCGTGGGGATTCGTGCGCGGGGGCATGGGGACCGTCACCCAGGCGCTCGCCAAGGTGGCCAGAAGCCGTGGCGTCGAGGTGCTCACCTCGTCATCCGTGGTCCGGATCCGCATCCAGGAGGGGCGCACAGTCGGGGTAACGCTGGAATCAGGAGAGGAGATCGATGCCCCGGTGGTGGTCTCAAACGCCGATCCGAAACGAACTTTTCTCTCGCTCATCGATGAGCGCGAGGTGGACGCCGATTACCTGCAGGGAATCCGCAACTTCAAGATCTCCGGATCCTCATCCAAGGTGAATCTGGCGCTGTCGGAACTCCCCGAGTTCACCTGCTGCCCCGGTCCCGGTCCCTCGCCGGCCCATACGGGCGCCACCGAGATCGCCTCGTCGCTTCGCAACCTCGAGGACGGCTGGGATGCGTGCAAGAACGGACACATCCCGCAGCAGCCGTTCTGCGAGCTCGTGTTCCCGACGACCTACGACAGGACGCTCGCTCCCGAGGGCAAGCACATCCTCTCGGTCTTCGTGCAGTACACCCCGTACCATCTCGCCGAAGGGGACTGGGACTCACGGCGCGAAGAGCTCGGGGACCGGGTGCTCGACACCATCGGGCGCTACGCGCCCGGTCTCCGCGAACGTGTTTTGCACCGCCAGGTGCTCACGCCACTGGATCTCGAGCGCGAATACGGACTCACGCGGGGTAACATCTTTCACGGCGATCTCACTCCCGGCCAGCTGTTCTCGATGCGGCCGCTGCCCGGTTACTCCGACTACCGTACCCCGGTGCGGGGCCTCTACCTGTGCGGCTCGGGAACGCATCCGGGAGGCGGCGTGATGGGGGCCGCGGGGCGCAACGCGGCGAGGCAGGTCGTGCGCGATCGTCTCTGGAGGCAGCATGCCCGAGCTGTTTGACGATTTCGGGCCGCCGGCCACCGGCGGTTCCGATTCCCAGGAACTGCACGCACCCGACCCGCGGGCGCCCCTCGCGGAGCGCCTGCGTCCCTGCTCCCTCGATGAAGTCCTGGGGCAGGACCATCTCGTGGGGCCGGGGAAGGTTCTGCGCCGGCTCATCGAAACGGATCGGGTTTCCTCGATGATCCTGTGGGGGCCGCCCGGGTCGGGGAAAACCTCGCTGGCGCGCCTCATCGCGCGGCTCAGCCGGGCCCATTTCGTGCAATTCAGCGCCGTCCTGAGCGGCATCAAGGAGGTCAGGGCGGTCATGACGACGGCGGAGAAGCACCGGCGCGCCACCGGGCGCTCGACGCTGCTGTTCATAGACGAGATCCACCGCTTCAACCGCGCCCAGCAGGACGCCTTTCTGCCCCACGTCGAAAAGGGCCACATCGTCCTCATTGGCGCCACGACCGAGAACCCCTCGTTCGAGGTGAACTCGGCTCTGCTGAGCCGCTGCCGAGTCTATACGCTCAATGCGCTGTCGGCCGAACACCTGGTGCGGCTGCTGCGCAGTGCGCTCGAGGACACGCGCGGCCTGGGAGGAACGGAACACACGCACCTGCCCATCGACCCTGAAGGGATCAAGCTGCTCGCTGGGGCGGCGAACGGGGACGCGCGGGCCGCGCTCAACACACTGGAGATCCTGTGGCGCGATCAGGAGGGAAACCCGCAGCGGGCCGTCGACCGTGAGCGCATCCTGGACGCCCTGCAGCGAAGCGCCCTCTATTACGACAAGTCGGGAGAGGAGCATTACAACCTGATCTCCGCCCTCCACAAGAGCCTGCGCAACAGTGACGCGGATGCGGCTCTGTACTGGCTGGCGCGCATGCTCGAGGCGGGAGAAGAACCGCTTTACGTGGCGCGCCGCCTGGTGCGCTTCGCGAGCGAGGACGTCGGCCTCGCGGATCCCCAGGCGCTGCAGGTGGCGATCGCCGCCAAGGAGGCAGCGCACTTCGTCGGCCGGCCGGAAGGAGATCTGGCGCTCGCCGAAGCCACCGTTTACCTGGCCCAGGCACCCAAGTCAAACGCTCTCTATCGCGCCTGGGGTAGCGTCGTGTCCGCCGCCCATGACGAACGGCCCGAGCCGGTTCCCCTGCACCTGCGCAACGCGGTGACCCCGCTCATGCGGGGGCTCGGATACGGGCGGGGCTATCAGTACGCCCATGACCGCCCGGAGGCCGTGTCCCCGATGGAGTGCCTGCCTGCGGGCCTCAGCGGACGGCGTTTCTACGAACCCAGCGCCCACGGATTCGAGGACCAGGTCGCCGCCCGCCTCGAGCGCTGGCGCCAGCTACGACAGCGAGCCGCTTCGCCGGCACAACCGGGGCGCGCTGCAAGAAAGCCTCCCGCACCGCCCTCATCTCGCTTAGAATAAGCGGACCCGTTTTATCGAGGAACCTATTCATGCTCTCCAGGGATCGGATTGCCATCATCGGAGCCGGGAAGCTCGGCGAATCACTCATCGCCGGCCTGCTCAACGCCGGCACCGTGACCCGCAAGCAGATCATCGCCAGCGCGCGGCGTCGCGAGCGGGCGGACGAGATAGCGCGCCGTTACGGAATCCGGGCCACGACACGCAACCGGGATGCCGTGAGCGCCGCGAACATCCTCCTAATCTGCGTGAAGCCGCAGGTCATGCTCGAGGTGCTGCAGGAGATCCGTGCGGACGTCAAGCCGCGCCATCTGGTGATCTCGGTGGCAGCCTCGGTGAGCACGGGCTACATCGAACGCCACCTCGGGGCCAAGATTCCGGTCATCCGCACCATGCCCAACACACCCTGCCAGATCAACGAGGGTATGACGGGCATCTGCCGTGGCTCCTTCTCGGTCGATCGCCACGTGCGGAAAGCGCGGCGTATCTTCGATTCGATCGGCCGCTCCGTGGTCCTGGACGAGAAGCACATGGATGCGGTCACCGGACTGTCGGCGAGCGGACCGGCGTTCATCTACGTCGTGATCGAGTCGCTGACCGAGGGAGGCGTGAAGGTGGGTCTTTCCCGCGAGGCGGCCACCGAGCTCGCCGCGCAGGCCGTTCTGGGAGCAGCACGCATGGTCCTGGAAACCCGCGAGCACCCGGCCAAGCTCAAGGACTTCGTAACCACGCCGGCAGGTTGCACCATGGACGGGATTCTCGAGCTGGAAGAGGGCGGGTTGCGCGTTACGCTCATCAAGGCGATCGTCAAGGCGACGGCCCGCGCCCACGAGCTGCTCGATTCCTGAGCCACAAACCCGAAACCCCGGGAGGAAAAGAGCCCTACTTTCAAGGGTTTCGGCTTTAACGCCTACAAGGAAAAGATTGTGCACTGGCAGTAACCTGCGGCCCTGCCTCCTTGAACTTTAGCCCCCGCAACCTATATTCGTAGAGCGGTCGGAGTCCGGCTTGTCGCCGGGCCGCCCCAGGTGCGAGGACCATGGCCGAGAAGCTCACCACGGATAATTTGACCGTCGTCAGCGACGGGACTGAAGATACCAGTCCGGCGGGACTCAGTGCCCGCCTGCGGGTCGTCGAAGGACCTGATCAGAACCACGAGTTCGCGCTCGACCGCTTCCGCACGGTGATCGGCCGTCGCAATGCCGACATTGTCCTGCA
>CBEVTG010000092.1:0-6837 GCA_965552745.1 uncultured bacterium | reverse complement strand
ACGCCCTTCAAAGGCCGAAGCGCTTCGTCGGCGCGGCGCGCAATATCGAGGATGGGGGCAGCCTGACGATCATGGCGACGGCCCTGATCGATACGGGCAGCCGCATGGACGATGTGATCTTTGAGGAGTTCAAGGGAACTGGAAACATGGAGATCAACCTGGATCGCAAGCTTGCGGATCGAAGGATCTTTCCGGCCATCGACATCGCCAAATCGGGCACCCGCAAGGAGGAGTTGCTGATCGAGAGTTCGGAACTGCAGCGCATCTGGGTGCTTCGAAAGGTGCTGGATCAGCTCTCGCCGGCCGAGAGCATGGAGCTTCTCCTCGATAACATGCGCAAGAGCAAGACGAACACCGACTTCCTTGCTTCCATGAACTCCACGCCCACCCGCAGCAGCCGCCGCTGAACGGCGGCTTTAGCGCCGAGCCGGCGCGATACGGTGGACCTTGAGGAGGTTGGTGCTCGCTCCGGGGCTGAACGGCAATCCGGTGAGCACGATCACCGAGTCACCGACGGCGACCAATCCCTCTGCGGTGAGGCGCCGCTCCATTTCATCCAGGAGATACTCGAAGCTCTGCCGTCTGCGTGTCAGCAGCGGGCGAACCCCCCAGAACAGAGACAGCCGGCGTACTGTTTTTTCCTCGGGTGACAGTGCGAACACCGGGACCGGCGGTCGGAAGCTGGAGATCAACCGCGCCGCCATCCCGGTTACGGTCAACGCCACAATGCCGCGGGCTCCCGAGGCGCGTGCGACGCGACAGGCCGCATGGGCCAGGCTCTCCGCGGCTTCCACTCCCTGCTCGAACGGTTCCTCGGCGGCGCTCCGCAGCACGGGAGGCTCCACCTTCCGGATGATGCGTTCCATCATGGCCACCGACTTCACCGGATAGCGGCCGTCCGCGGTTTCCCCGGACAACATGAGAGCGTCCGCACCGTCGAAGACCGCGTTGGCAACATCCGAAGACTCGGCCCGGGTAGGGCGCGGATTGAATCGCATCGAGTCGAGCATCTGGGTGGCTGTGATCACCGGTTTGCCTGTGACTCGGGCTCTCTCCACGACGTGCTTCTGCACCAGCGGCACCTCTTCCGGAGGCATTTCCACCCCGAGGTCGCCGCGGGCAACCATGGCACCGTCCGCGGCCTGCAGGATCTCTTCCAGGTTTTGCACTGCCTCCGGCTTCTCGATCTTGGCAATGATGGGAGTGTCCAGGCCCTGTCCATGTAACAGGCGGCGCAGAGAGTGTAGATCCTGGCTGCGTCTCACGAAGGAAAGCGCAACATAATCCACCCCGAGCCGTGCTCCCATGAGCGCGTCGGTCCGGTCCTTCTCGGTGAGGGCGGGGGCGGAGAGTTTCACGCCGGGCAGGTTGATACCCTTGCCCTCCTGCACAGTACCCCCCTCCACGGCGCGGCAGTGGATCTCGGTCCCCGAAACAGAGACCACTCTCAGCTGGATGTTTCCATCATCCAGGAGAACACGATCTCCGGATTTCACTTCCATCGGCAGTTTCCGGTAGTTGGTGGAGAGCAGGCGGGCCTGGCCGACAACACGGCGTGAGGTGATGGTCAGGCTGGAGCCGGCCCGGATGTCCGTCTTGCCGCCCCGCAGGCGGCCGATGCGGATCTTGGGTCCCTGGAGATCCTGGAGAATGGCCACCTGCCGTCCTAGCGTTCGGGAGAGGCGGCGGACACGCTGGATCACGCGCGCATGCTCAGCGGGTTCACCGTGCGAAAAGTTCAGCCGCACCACGTCAGTGCCAGCCTCGATGAGCGCCCGCAATGTCTCGAGCGACCGGCTCGCCGGTCCGATCGTGGCCACTATCTTGGTGCGCCTCATAATGTTAGCGACGTGTTCGAGTGTGAGCAGCGATGGATCCTGGTTCTCGGCAGGGGGGCGTGAGCAACAAACCACCGATGTCTGGCAGGTACGGCACGGAAGGGATCTGAAGGTCCGTTCTTGACGCTCCGGAGAACGCACTATACCATAACGGTTTCGCCCACTACATTGAGCCGCACCAACCCCACGAGGGCTCCAAGCATACGAATCCGCGGAGCCCGTCAAAACAACCTCCGCAATCTGAATCTGGAACTTCCTCTTGGCCGTTTCATCGCGGTCACGGGAGTCAGTGGTTCAGGAAAATCCAGCCTGGCTTTCGAAACGCTCTACGCGGAGGGCCAGCGCCGCTACGTCGAGTCATTCTCCGCCTACGCGCGACAGTTTCTGGAACGCATGGATCGTCCGCAGGCCGAGGCGATCGAGGGCATTCCTCCGGCCATCGCTATCGATCGCACCAACCCGGTACGTACTTCGAGATCCACGGTTGGCACGATGACCGAGCTGACGGATTACTCGAAGCTGTTATGGGCTCGTGCTTCGCGTCTGCTGTGCGAAATCTGCGGGGAATGGGTGCAGCGCGATCGAGTAGAGGATGTCTGGGAGTGCATGCAAAAACTGGACGGGCCGGGTGAGGCGCAGATCGTATTTCCGTACCGTTTGCCGGAGATCTCGCCAGAAGAAGCGGTTCGTGAGGCGCTTGGCCGGGCCGGGTTCCGGCGCGTTCGTCTGCCGAACGGGAAAATCGCGCGCATTGAGGATCTGAAGGCTGGAGTGCTGGCTCCAGGCACCGAACTGGACGTCCTCGTGGATCGCCTGCGGCCGGAGACCGAACGCCGGCAGAGGGCCGTCGACGCTATCGAGCAGGCATTCCACTTTGGTGCCGGCGTCATGGCGCTGGTCACGGCGGAGGGCCGACGCAGACTCTTCAGCCGGGGGCTCAACTGCGCGCGCTGCAGCCGCTCTTACCGGGATCCGGTGCCGGGTCTTTTCTCGTTCAACCACGCCCTTGGCGCATGTGAGCGCTGCCGTGGCTTCGGACGCATCCTGGAGATCGATCTTTCGCGGGTGATTCCCGATCCGCGGCTGTCGCTGGAACAGGGAGCCATCAAGCCGTGGACCACGGCATCGTTCCGGGGCGAACACCGGGATCTCATGCGCTTTTGCCGTAAGAAGAAGATACGCACGGATGTGCCATTCCGGAATCTCACCGCGGCCGAACGCCGCGCGGTGAATGAAGAGAGTGACGAGTTCTACGGAGTGCAGGGCTTCTTCCGCTGGCTAGAGACCAAAGTGTACAAGATGCACATCCGGGTGCTGTTGTCGCGCTACCGGGGCGCGGCGCTGTGTCCGGACTGCAGAGGAGCCCGTCTGCGTCCCGAAGCGCTGCTTTACCGGGTCAACAACCTGTGCATTTCCGATTTCCACGCCCTGAGTGTTCGAACCGCGCGCTGCTTTGTCCAGGAGCTGCAGCTGGAGGGTGTCGAAGCGGTGGCCTGCGACCCTGTGCTGGAGGAAATGCGCTCCCGGCTGGCCTACCTGGACGACGTCGGGCTCGGTTACCTGACGCTGGATCGCGCCTCGCGAACCCTCTCGGGCGGAGAGGTGCAGCGGGTCAACCTCACCACGGCACTGGGTTCAGCGCTGGTGAACACGCTCTACGTGCTCGACGAGCCGAGCATTGGTCTTCATCCTCGCGACAACTCACGGCTGATTGGCATTCTGCACGGCCTGCGCGATCAGGGCAACACGCTCGTGGTGGTGGATCACGATCCGGCGATCGTCCGGGCCGCCGACTGGGTTGTGGATCTGGGGCCTGGAGCCGGTGAGGGCGGCGGACGGTGCGTCTACGCAGGGCCTCTGGCCGGCATGCTGCGGCACAAACGTTCCATTACCGGGGCATACCTGAGTGGATCACGTTCGATGCCGCTAATACAGCGCCGGCGCGCACCACTCAAGGGTCACTCGGTGCGCATCCTCGGTGCTCGGCAGCACAATCTCAAGGATATCGATGTCGACATTCCGCTCGGGCTGCTTGTGTGCATCACTGGCGTCTCCGGATCGGGCAAGAGCACTCTGGTGGAGGAAGTTCTGTGTGGACGTCGCGATCACGGCTCCCAGAATACCGCCTGCAAGGGCATCGAAGGCCTGGAGCGGGTGAGCGAAGTGATTCTGATCGATCAATCTCCTGTCGGTCGCACACCCCGCGCCAACCCCGCGACATACGTGGGAGCATACGCCACCATTCGTCACCTGCTGGCGGCTCAGCCGGGGGCGCGCCGCCGCGGATTTAGCCCCCGAACCTTTTCGTTCAACCAGACCGGCGGGCGCTGCGACCGTTGCCAGGGCAACGGCTTCGAGCGTGTGCGCATGCAGTTTCTCTCCGATGTGTTCGTGACCTGCCCCGACTGTAAGCGCAAGCGCTTCCGGCGCGAAGTTCTGGACGTGCGTTACCGTGGGTTGAACGTATCGGACATCCTGGAACTTACCCTCACGAAAGCACGCGCCGTATTCGCGGATCAGCCGACTGTCTCGGCGGCCCTGGCGCCGCTCGAAGAGGTCGGACTCGGCTACCTTCGCCTGGGCCAGCCTATACAGACACTCTCGGGCGGCGAATCCCAGCGTCTGAAACTCGCCAAATACCTGGGCCAGGTGCGTCGTAAGGGCACGCTTTTCTGCTTCGACGAGCCCACGACCGGTCTTCATTTCGAGGATGTGGCCCGCCTCCTGCGCACCCTGGAGCGTCTGGTGCGTGCGGGCCACTCGGTTGTGGTCATAGAGCACAACCTGGACGTGGTGCGAGCAGCCGACTGGGTGATCGATCTTGGACCGGAGGGAGGAGACGAAGGGGGTCGCGTTGTGGTGACGGGACCGGTCGAAACGGTCATGCAAGAGCCGGCTTCACACACCGGAACTTATCTGCGTCGCCACCTCGAGGAGATCAAACAGCCTCCGGCATTGCCTCCACCTTCGTCCGCAAGCCGGGAGGAAGGCACGATCGAGGTTCGTGGCGCGCGCGAGCACAATCTGAGAAATCTGGATCTCGATGTTCCGCGTGGCCGACTGGTTGTCATCAGCGGCTTGTCCGGTTCCGGCAAGTCGACCCTCGCTTTCGACATCCTTTTTGCGGAGGGCCAGCGGAGGTACCTGGAAAGCCTGTCGGTTTTCGCCCGCCAGTACATGAAAGTGCTGAGGAAGCCGGATGTCGATCACGTGCACGGATTACCACCGACGGTGTCAATCGAGCAGCGCATCTCGCGGGGAGGCCGCAAATCTACGGTGGCCACGGTCACCGAGATCTACCACTTCTTGCGCCTTCTCTTTGCCAAGCTCGGCGTGCAGCACTGCCAGCGGTGCAACGTGCCGATCGAGGCACAGACCGAGCGTCAGATCAACGACGACCTGTGGTGCCGGTACGCAGGTGCCAGGGTGCGCCTGCTGGCCCCCGTGGTCGTCAACCGCAAGGGGTTCCATCGCATCCTTCTACGCCGCCTGATGGCCAGGGGAAGCCGTGAAGCCCGCATCGACGGGCGCCTGGTGTCGCTAGAACCTCTGCCTGCCCTCGACCGCTTCCGCGAACACACCATCGAGGTTGTGGTGGCGGCTGGCCGTGTTTCCGCGGCGAACCGCAAGCTCGTGGAATCGGGGATCAAGCAAACTCTTGCCATCGGCAAGGGAGTACTGATCGTGCTTCCCGCAGGCAGGCGTGCGGCACGCCTCTACTCGCTGAGGCGAGCCTGTCCGCGCTGCGGCGAGAGCTTCCCCGATCTTGAGCCGTCGTTCTTCTCGTTCAATAGCCATCACGGAGCCTGCGCGGCGTGCCGCGGTTATGGTGTCAAGCTCAGCGGTGCTCTGGCGGCTGAGGTGGCTCGCCATGAGCAAGCCGAGGAGCAGCCCGATCCAATCTCGTGGTGCGAGGAAGCGGCCGCGGAGGAGGCGCGACCCTGCGCCGCATGCGCCGGCGCTCGCCTCAAGCCCTCTTCGCTGGCGGTGCGCTACCGTGATCACTCCATCGCCGCCCTCTCCGCAATGAGCGTCAGTAAGGCCCGTCTGTGGTTTTCGTTGCTGCGCATCCGGGGCGCTGAGCGCGCCGTCGCCGAGCCCGTGGTGCGCGAGATCCTCGAGCGTCTGAAGTTTCTCGAGGAAATCGGGCTCGACTATCTCGGCCTCGATCGATCGGCTGACACGCTCTCCGGTGGAGAGGCGCAGCGCATCCGTCTTGCGGCGCAGCTCGGGAGCAACCTGCGCGGTATTCTTTACATCCTGGACGAGCCGACGATTGGGTTGCACCGCCGGGACACGCGTCGCCTGCTCGGCACGCTTCTAAAACTCAGGGAGCGCGGCAATACGGTCGTGGTCGTGGAGCACGATGATGAGGTCATCCGCAGCGCCGATTACGTCATCGATCTGGGGCCGGGAGCAGGCAGGCACGGCGGCGAGCTGGTGGCCGCGGGACCGCCGCGCGCCATCCTCAAGGAGAAGCGCTCGCTGACGGGATCCGCGTTGAGAGGAGAGCGCCGCCCCGAGGTCCCCCTTGCGCCCGAGCCACCATCGAGCTGGCTTGAAGTCCGGGAGGCACGGCTCCACAACCTTGACGGAGTTCACACACGGGTGCCGCTGGGCAGGCTCACCGCCGTGTGTGGGGTGTCCGGATCGGGCAAGAGCACGCTGGTGAGGGAGGTGATTTTCCGCGGTCTCCATCGGCGGCTCGCCGGCAAGCGTGCGCTAGCCGCTAGGTGGGGGAAGCTGAGGGGTACGGAGGCGCTGCGGCGTGTGGTGGAAGTCGATCAGACGCCGATCGGGCGCACGCCGCGCAGCAACCCGGCCACCTACACCGGATTCCTCTCCGACATACGGACTCTTTTCTCGCTCACGCCCGAGGCCAGGGCACGCGGATACGGGGCTTCACGCTTCTCGTTCAATATTCGAGGCGGCCGCTGCGAAGAATGTGGCGGACAGGGAAGGGTTCGCGTGGTCATGAACTTCCTGCCGGACGCTTTTG